>JALRBB010000514.1 GCA_023257915.1 Quisquiliibacterium sp.
TGGCGAGTCTCGTCGCTCGAGTAGACCTGGTGCAACTGCCAGACCGGGCAGCGCTCCGGCTCGCCCGGATCGGTGCGCCGCACGCGGGCCGGATCGGTGGGCATCGTGCGGATTTTCTTCGTGACCACGGCCGGATCTTCACGCATGGCGATCGCGTTGCCGTAGCTCTTGCTCATTTTCTGGCCGTCGATGCCCGGCATGCGCGAGGCCTCGGTCAGCAGCGCCTGCGGCTCCGAGAGAATCAGCTTGCGGCTGCCTTCGAGATAACCGAACAGGCGCTCGCGATCGGCAAGACCCAGGTTCTGGGCTTCTTCGAGCAGCGCCCGCCCCTGAGCCAGCGCCTGCTCATCGCCCTGCTCCTGAAAACGGGTTCGAAGCTCCGCGTAGAGCTTGGCGCGCTTGCTGCCGAGCTTGCGCACCGCCTCGCGTGCCTTGTCCTCGAAGCCAACCTCACGCCCGAACAGATGATTGAAGCGGCGCGCAACCTCGCGCGTCAGCTCGATATGCGGAACCTGGTCTTCGCCGACCGGCACCCAGGCGGCCCGGTACATCAGGATGTCCGCCGCCTGCAGCAGCGGATAGCCAAGAAACCCGTAGGTGGACAGGTCACGATCGGACAGCTTTTCCTGCTGGTCCTTATAGGTCGGCACGCGCTCAAGCCAGCCAAGCGGAGTCGACATCGACAACAGCAAGTGCAGTTCGGCGTGCTCGGGCACTCGGCTCTGAACAAACAGGATCGACTGCTGCGGATCAATGCCGGCAGCCAGCCAGTCGATGACCATGTCCCAGACGTTTTCCTCGATGACTTCTGGCGAGTCGTAGTGCGTGGTCAGCGCATGCCAGTCAGCGACGAAGAACAGGCACGGATACTCGCTTTGCAGCCTAACCCAGTTCTTCAGGGCGCCGTGGTAATGGCCCAGGTGAAGGGCGCCGGTTGGGCGCATTCCGGAGACAACGCGTTCGGGATACATCGATGTGGGGGGCCTTGGATGCCGCTTGAGGCCGTATGGGCCGGGGACGCCATTCTAGCAAGCACGCCTGCCGATATCGCCGGCCCCGGCGATGGCAAGCTGCCGAATCGGTCAATCAGCGCGAGCGCGATGCAAAGACGCGTTAATCGTCGTCGCTGTCGGCGATCTGCACCCGCCCTTCGATCGGACCGCGACCGACACGAATGACCAGTGGATTATCACCCGTCATGTCAACGACCGTAGTCGGATCGAAGCCCTGACCACCCGCGTCGATGACGGCATCGATCCGTTTTGCCAGGCGCTCCAGGATTTCATCCGCATCATGCAGCGGCATCTGCTCGCCCGGCATCACCAGGCTGGTGGTGATCAGCGGCGCCTCATGTTCAGCAAGCAGTCCGGCGGCCACCGGCGATGACGGCACCCGCAGCCCGATCGTCTTGCGCGATGGATGCCATAGCCGGCGCGGCACCTCGCGGGTCGCGGGCAGCACAAAGGTATACGGCCCGGGGGTCCAGTCACGCAGAAAGCGGTACTGGCTATTGTCGAGTTGGGCGTAGGACGAGACTTCGGACAGATCGCGACACATCAGTGTCAGCAAATGCTTGTCGTCGATCTGGCGTACCGCACGAAGCCGCGACACCGCGTCCTTGTCGTCCAGATGACAAGCGAGCACGTAGCAGGCGTCGGTCGGCAACGCGAGCACACCGCCATCGCGCAGCAGTTGGACCGCTTGGCGAAGCAAGCGCAGTTGCGGATGCGTCGGATGCACTGTCAGACGTTGCGTCATTGCCAGTCCTCCCAGACCGGCACCAGATCGGCCGGCAGTGGCGGCAGAGCGCCCAGATCGACACTGCTCTCGCCCGGACCGTGAAAATCAGAGCCGCGCGAGGCGCGTAAACCGAAATGCCGGGCATGGTCCGCAAAGGTGAGGTACTGGTCCGGCCGATGGCTGCCGCAGACCACTTCGATCCCTTGCCCACCACGCTCGCGAAAGGATTCAATCAGCGACCAAAGCGCAGTCTGACCAAGTCGGTAGCGCCCCGGATGAGCGAGCACTGCAACGCCGGCGGCGGCCACGATCCAGTCCAGCGCCTCGTCGAGCGACGCCCAGCGGTGCGGCACATAGCCTGGCCGCCCCTCGGTCAGATAGCGCGAGAACACCTCGCCGACATTGCGTGCCTTGCCGCTGGCAACGATGTGTCGGGCAAAGTGCGTGCGCGAGATCAGTTGCGGATTGCCGACGTGCGACAGAGCCCCCTCGAAGGCATCCGCAATACCAACGCGTTCCAGTTGCGCCGCGATCTCACGGGCGCGCTCGAGACGTCCGTCCCGGGTACGCGCCAGGCCGGCGAGCAGTGTCGGATTGCCCGGATCGATGTTCAGGCCGAGCACATGGATGGTCTCGCCCCCCCAGGTCACCGAGATCTCCACACCGGCAACGAAGCGCAGACCGAGCGCGGCCGCCTGCTCCGCAGCCTGGGCGATGCCGGCAAGCTCGTCATGATCGGTCAGCGCGAACAGGTCGACGCCATTGCGATGCGCGCGCCGCACGAGTTCGCACGGCTCGAGCATGCCGTCCGACACCTTCGAATGGCAGTGCAGATCGGCGTTGCCCGGACGCGGTCGCGCAGCACCGCGCGTATCCGCTCCGGCGGCACGGGTCTGTTCGGTCATGTCATGAACCCCTCGATGAGCCGGGCAACTTCGTCGGGCCGGTCGTGATGCAGCATGTGCCCCGAGCCTTCGATGCGCACCGTGCTCAGCTCCCGAATGACGCCGAGCCGTTGCTGGTACTCAGGCGAATCGACGAACGCATGCCAGTCATTGAATCGCTCAGATACCACCAGCAACACCGGCGCACTGATCTGGCGCCAGCAGGCGACTGCTTCCTCGACGCGGTAGAGCACCGGATTGACGATCCTGTGCGCGGGATCGCCGGCCAGTTCAAGCCGCCCGTCGGGCAAGGCTTGTGCCCAATGCGCGCCAAGAAATTCGGCCTTGTCGACGCTCAGGCGCGGATCATTGCGCATCAGCCGCTGCGCGATTTCATCGATCGAGGCGAAATAGCGCGGACCCGGAGGGTCGCGCAGTTCGTCGAGCCACTGCTGATACCGCTGTGGCGCCTGAGAGGGTTCGGTGGCGGGCAGCCCCATGCCTTCGAGATTGACCAGCCTTGCGATGCGCTCGGGCCGCACGCCGGCGTAGAGCATCGCCACATTGCCTCCCATGCTGTGCGCAACGACGCTGGCAGGCTCAGCCGGCGACAAGGCATCCAGCAGCCGGTCCAGGTCGGCCAGATAGTCGGCAAACCAGTAAGAGTCAGCTCCGGACCGGTCGGTCAGCCCATAGCCACGCCAGTCAAGCGCATACACCCGCCAGTTGTCTGCAAGCGCGTCGACGATGAACTGAAACGACGCGGAGACATCCATCCAGCCATGCAGCATCAGCAGCGTGCCGCGGAGCGGCCGATCGGCGCTCGGCTCCCAGACCCGCACATGGTGACGCAGCCCGCGCAGTTGCAGGAATCGGGATTCAGACTGCCTGCGTGGCCGGTAGGCACCAGGAGCTTGCGCCGGGTTCATCACCGTTTTCGTCTCAGAACGAGCGCGGCAGGCCGAGCACATGCTCGGCGATGTACGAATAGATCAGATTCGTGGAGATCGGCGCAACCTGATACAGACGAGTCTCGCGAAACTTGCGCTCGACGTCGTACTCGGCGGCAAAGCCGAAGCCGCCATGCGTCTGCAGGCAGGCATTACCTGCTTCCCACGAGGCTTTGGCAGCCAGGTATTTAGCCATGTTGGCCTCCGCGCCGCAGGGCTGACTCGCGTCGAACAGATCACAAGCCTTCCAGCGCATCAGATTGGCGGCCTCGGTTTCGATGTACGAGTCTGCAATCGGGAATTGCACCCCCTGATTCTGGCCGATCGGGCGATCGAACACGATCCGTTCCTTCGCGTAGCTCGCCGCTCGGTCGATAAACCAGTATGCGTCGCCGATGCACTCGGCGGCAATCAGCGTGCGCTCCGCGTTCAGGCCGTCCAGGATGTACTTGAATCCACGCCCTTCTTCACCGATCAGGTTCTCGGCCGGAATCTCAAGATCGTCGAAAAACAACTCGTTGGTCTCATGGTTGATCATGTTGCGAATCGGCTTGACCGTCAGCCCCTTGCCGATCGCCTGGTGCAGATCGACCAGGAAGATCGACATCCCTTCGGACTTTCGCTTGACCTGATCCAGCGGCGTGGTGCGCGCCAGCAGAATCATCAGGTCGGAATGCTGAATGCGCGAGATCCAGACCTTTTGGCCGTTGACCAGATAGCGGTCCCCTTTTCGCACCGCGACCGTCTTGAGTTTCGTGGTGTCGGTTCCGGTGGTCGGCTCGGTCACGCCCATCGATTGCAGTCGCAACTCGCCGGTGGCGATCTTTGGCAGATAGCGCGACTTTTGCTCTTGCGATCCATGGCGCAGCAGGGTGCCCATGTTGTACATCTGGCCGTGGCAAAAGCCCGCGTTGCCGCCGTTGCGATTGATCTCCTCCATCACCACCGACGCCTCGGCCAGGCCAAGGCCAGAGCCGCCGTACTCCTGCGGGATCATCGCAGCCAACCATCCGGCGCCGGTCAGCGCATCAATGAAGGCCTCGGGAAAGCCGCGTGCCTCGTCGACTTCACGCCAATAGGCATCAGGATAATGCGCACACAGTTCGCGTAGCGCTTCGCGCAACTCCTGGTATTTATCGGCAGATGGGATCATGCAAAGGTCTCCGGATCGATCGGCGGGTGTCAAGGTCGACATGGTGCAAGCTCAAGACCACCCGCGAAAGGCGCAATTTTGCCCGATACTGGCAAAGGACTACGATTGTCCGCGTCAATCAGGCCTGCAACCCCGGGAACCCAAGCTATGTCGATCATCCTGATCCGTCACGGAGAAACCGCATTGAATGCGGCGCGTGTGCTGCAACCGGCAGACACACCATTGAACGACAAGGGCATCGCGCAGGCGCAATCGCTCGCTCGCCGTCTGACCGGCCTGCCAATCGCGGCGATCCTGTCCAGCGACATGCCGCGCGCGATGATGACCGCGCAGCCGCTCTCGCAGGCGATCGGTCTGCCAATCGCGACCAGCCAGTTGCTGCATGAACGCAATTTCGGTGACCTGCGTGGCCGTTCCTACGACGAGTTGGACATCGATCCGATGGCCGAAGGCTACGCGCCGCCGGCCGGCGAGAGCTGGGAGGCCTTTCGCGCCCGGGTGGCACAGGCATTTGCACAGGTGATCGCGACGCGCGCAAGCAGCACTGGCACCCTGGCAGTGGTGTCTCACGGCTTGGTCATCAAGGCCATGCTGGAGACGCACCTGAGGCTGGCGGACGGCGCCGAACTGCCGGAACGCATGGCCAACACCTCGGTCACGATCGTCGACGCCAGCGCGCCACATCAGGTCAGACTGATGAATTGCGACGCGCATCTCGAGGGGGCGATCGCCGACGACGCCCGGGCCTTGTCCGGGTTCTGAACGGGTTACGGCGACGCGAGCAGCTCGTCCAGTTCGGAGTCACTGAACCCGGCAGCAATCCGAGCTTCCCGATTGATCCGACCGCGAAGCCGCGGCGCCCGATGCGTGCGCATCACCTGCAGGAAAAACGCCCGCGGCTGCACCCCACGCTCGGCGCACAGCGTCTCGAACCAGCGATTGCCCAGCGCCACGTGTCGCACCTCCTCGCGAAGGATCACCTCCAGCGCGTCGGCGGCCTGCTGATCACCGACCTGGCGCAATTTGGCCTGGATCTGCGGAGTTGCATCAAGCCCGCGCGCCTCGAGAACGCGGGGCACCAGCGCCATCCGCTCAAGCACGTCGCCACGGGTCCGCTCGGCCATTTCCCACAGGCCATCGTGCGCATCAAAATCGCCGTAACGGTACCCACGGGAACGCAGCAAGCCCTCGATCATCATGAAATGCCGTGCTTCGTCGACCGCCACGCTTAGCCAGTCCAGGCAGAACTGCGCGGGCATGCGCTCGAAACGCCAGGCAGCATCCAGCGCAAGGTTCACCGCATTGAACTCGATATGCGCGATGGCATGCAGCAATGCCGCCCTGCCCTCGGCGCTGGCCATCGAGCGTTGCGGCAGTTGCGCCGGCTGCACCAAACGCGGCTGCAAGGGCCGCCCCGGCACATCGTCACTACCCCCGGATGCATCGGAGCACATGGGCGTGCGATCCGGCGCGCCCTCAAGACCCCGACACTCCTGCTCCGAGCTGACAAAACGACCTGAGGGTTGCGCGAGTTGCTTGGCGATCCGATCGACGATGGCGCACTTGTCGTTCGGTTCGGGCAAGGCCCAGGCCTGACGCGCCAGTTTGCGCAACTGCGCGATCGACTCGTCAGCCGCCATCGGCAGCTCATCGGGCGCAGGCACGGGTGGATCAATCGCGGCGTGCGTCAATCCCTGCTGAGGAGGATCACTTAGAATTCGGGGTTTCACCCGCGCATTATCGAGGAAACACGATGGCGATCTACCAGCTCGACGACAGAATCCCGCAGATCGACCCGGATGCCTGGGTTGCCGACGACGCGAATGTGATCGGCAAGATCCGGCTCGACGCATTCTCCAGCGTCTGGTTCGGCTGCACGCTGCGTGGCGACAACGAGCTGATCTGGCTTGGCGAGCACAGCAATGCGCAGGAAGGCGTCGTGATGCACACCGACATCGGGTTTCCTCTGGTCGTCGCTCCCTATGTGACGATCGGCCACCAGGCGATGCTGCACGGTTGCACGATCGGTGATCACTCGCTGATCGGGATCAAGGCGGTCGTGATGAACGGCGCGAAGATCGGACGCGAATGCCTGATCGGAGCTGGCGCCCTGGTCACCGAAGGCAAGCAGATCCCGGATCGCAGCCTGGTCATGGGATCACCCGGCAAAGTGGTCCGCGAACTGACCGACGCCGAGGTCGCCAGGCTGCGAATGAGCGCCGAGAACTATTCCGCCCGCGCCCAGGCCTATCGTCGTGACCTGAAGCGCCTGCGATGAGCGACACGCTTCAGCGCTTCCTGCTGCAAGGGGCGCCAGTGCGCGGCGAGATCGTCTCGCTCGACCGGGCCTGGACCGAAGTGGTGGCCCGGCATGATTTTCCCGACAGTGTGCGCAATTGCCTGGGCGAGTTGTCCGCCGCAGCACTGCTGCTGTCGGCAAGCCTGAAATTCGACGGCAAGCTGGTGCTGCAGATTCATGGTGACGGCCCGGTCGCGCTGTTCGTCGTCGAATGTGATCAGTCAGGCAGCTTTCGGGCGACCGTGAAGATGCGCGAAGGCGCGCTGGTAGCGCCGCACGCCAGTCTGCGCGATCTGGTCGATCGCAACGGCGGCGGCCGCTTCGTGGTCACGCTCGATCCGCGCATTCGCTCGGCGACCCGTCAGCCCTATCAGGGGATCGTGCCATTCGAGGGAGACAGCGTCTCCCAGGTGCTTGAACACTACATGGCCCGATCCGAGCAGGTTCCGACCAGGCTTTGGCTCGCTGCCGACGGCAAGCGCTCGGTTGGTTTGCTGCTGCAGCGTCTGCCCGATGAGGGTGGCAAAGCCGGCACACCGGCGATGCCGGCCACCGAAGACCAGGACGGCTGGAACCGGATGCAGATCCTTGCCGATACGGTTCGCACCGAGGAGCTGCTGAGCCTGCCCGCTAAGCAGGTGCTCGGGCGACTGTTCTGGCAGGAACCACTACACGCCTTTGACGGACGCGAATGCCGGTTTGCCTGCAGCTGCTCTCGGGAAAAAGTGGCGGCGATGCTGCGCACGCTTGGGCGCGAGGAAATCGACGAGACGCTTGCGGACATATTAGAGTATGTACATGGATGTCCATAGAAAGGACATAGATGTCCATGAAAAGTACATG
>JALRBB010000552.1 GCA_023257915.1 Quisquiliibacterium sp.
TTTGCCGGGCGCCCAAGTTCCGCGGCCAGCGCGCTGATCTGTGCATCGAGATCTTGGCGTTGTGTGATCGCCGGGCCGGTGGCCCAGACAGCAACCGACGCCGGCAGCAGCGCACGTAGTAATGCGCGCAGTGTCGGAAGCTCGAGAGTCGCGTCATCGACCAGTGCCAGCAAAGGCCGCGCGGCGGTCACATGCCCAGGGCGCGAGGCGGCAGCAGGCTCCGGCTCGCTACCGGCGATTGCCGCCAGAAGCAGGTCCTGCGGATCCGCGTGGCGCAGGGCTTCTTCGATCAGCGCGCCACGTACGATGTCGAAGGACCAGGATAGCCCGGCCGCCTTGGCCTGCGCGGCCAGCAGGCGCCGGGCTTCCTGAGCTTGGCGATGCAGTGCCTGTTCGAGGTCGCTTGCGTGCAGCGGTCTGGGAGCCGCGCCGCTGAGACTGAGTTCGCGGGTGGCCGGCAAAGAGGCTGCACGCAGCAGCGCGATCTGCTCGACGAACACGCAATCAATACGGCCTCCAGAGCGCGCCGCGAGCCGCACCGCATCGGCGATCGCACGGCGTGTGAATGGCGTGAGCGCATCCAGCGCGAGCCGGATTGATGCACTTCGTTGATGCATCGGATGCGGATCAGCCGAGACGTTCATGGTTGCTTCTGCGCATCATCCGCGCCATCGTCCGCGGCAGGCCTTGTTTGTCGAATTGTTCGAGGGTGGCCCACACGCGACTGTTGATGCTGCCTTTCGGGAACTCGCCGCCGGTCTGTAGTTCGCCTGCTTCAATGCCGGTCAGCAGTTCGATCGCCTCGTCCACATGCGTGACCGCGTGGACCGCGAAACGGCCATCACGGACCGCGGCAATCACGTCCGCGCGCAGCATCAGTTGGCTGGCATTGGCCTGCGGAATGATCACGCCCTGTGTGCCGGTCAGCCCGCGAGAGTTGCAGATGTCGAAAAAGCCTTCGATCTTTTCGTTCACGCCGCCGATTGCCTGTGAATCGCCTTCCTGATTCACCGAGCCGGTGATCGCCAGATTCTGACGGATCGGAGCTCCGGCAAGCGAGGACAGCAGGGCGCAGAGTTCAGCCATCGACGCGCTGTCTCCGTCGACCGCGCCGTAGACCTGATCGAACGACAGCGTGGCCGATAGCGACAGTCCGCGGCGGCGCGCGAAGCGTGTCGCCAGGAACGACGACATTGTCAGTACGCCCTTCGAGTGAATCGCCCCTGAGAGCTGGATTTCACGATGGATGTCGATCAGTTCGCCCTTGCCGAAGCGGGTGGTGGCGGTGATTCGCCCAGGCAGCGCAAAGCTCGCCCGGCCCAGAGGTACCACCATCAGAGCGTTGATGCGCCCGATTTGCACGCCATCGGTGTCGATCATGATCAGCCCGCGCAGCACCGCCTCCTGAGCCCGGTCGCGCGTCAATGCGAGCCGCTCGATCTGTGCGCTGACCGCCCGCTCGACATGCTTCGCATCGATGGTATCGACCCCGTCCTGCGCGGCCCAATAGTCGGATTCCTGTAGCAGTTCCTCGATCGATCGCATGTGCAGAGAAATCTTGATCGCATCGCCCGCGATCCGGGCCGACTCCTCGATCGCGGCAGCCACCGCCTCGCGCGAGAGCGGGCGCAGCGAATGACGGGCGGCAATGCCGGCAACCAGATGTGCCGCGGCCTGGGCCGAGTCTTCGGTCCAGTCGAGGTCGTCTGCGAATTCGGCGACGACGCGGAACAGTCCGGCGAAGTCCGAATCGTAAGCCTGCAGCAGCGGCTGCAAGGACTCTGGCCCGAACAGCACCACTTTGACATCGAGCGGGATCGGTTCGGGTTCCAGCGACAGCGTCGACACCAGGCTGAAAATCTGCGCGAGTGAGTCGATGCGCACTTCTCGGTTGCGAACTGCGCGCTTTAGCCCCTCCCAGGCATACGGTTGGGTCAGCAGCTTGACCGCGTCGATCAACAGGTAGCCACCATTGGCCCGATGCAGCGAGCCGCTGCGAATCAGCGTGAAGTTCGTGACCAGTGCGCCGAACTGCGACAGATGCTCGACCCGGCCGACCAGATTCATGTAAGTGGGATGATCATCGAACACGATCGGTGGTGGCGTGTCGGGCTCGCCGGTGACGATGACGTTGACCTTGTAG
>JALRBB010000091.1 GCA_023257915.1 Quisquiliibacterium sp.
CTTGCCGGCCTTGGCGGCACCGTCGATTGCGCCCCACAGCTTGAGCAGGTAGTTCAGGTCCCACTGCAGCTCGCCGGCCTCGCGGCCGATGCCGGCGGTGCGCGCGATGATGCTCATGCCGTTGGGCACTTCGAGCTTGTCCATCGTCTCGCGCAATTCTTGCCGATCCTCGCCTTCGATCCGGCGCGAGACGCCGCCACCGCGCGGATTGTTTGGCATCAGCACCAGATAGCGACCGGCTAGCGAGATGAAGCTGGTCAGCGCAGCACCCTTGCTTCCGCGCTCTTCCTTGTCAACCTGAACAAGGATTTCCTGACCCTCGGAAATCACGTCCTGGATACGTGCGCGTCCGGCGTCCGAACCTTGTTTGAAATACGAGCGGGATATTTCCTTGAACGGCAAAAAGCCGTGGCGTTCCTCACCGTAGTTGATGAAGCAAGCCTCCAGGCTGGGTTCAACCCGGGTGATGACGCCCTTGTAGATATTGCTCTTTCGAGACTCGTGACCCGCCGACTCGATATCGATGTCGATCAGCTTTTGGCCGTCGACGATCGCGACCCGCAACTCCTCGGAGTGGGTCGCATTGAAAAGCATCCGTTTCATTCAATCTGCTCCAGTGCGCAGCAAAAGCACGGCTTGCGCGGACCGGCGGAACGCGCCCTGGAAGGGCGAACGGATGCGAGTGGCGGCCGATCAGGACGTGATCGGTATCCGCCCTGAGACGCTCGGTTGCTTCGAAAGGAATCGTAGTCCCCGCGAACCGTGTGGCACGCGCGTCGTCACATTGCGCGTCAGGCGCAGGCAACGGGCGAAAGCTCTATTCGCAAATGGGGTGGAACGCATTCTTCGCTAGGCGACGCCGCCAGCAGGCGACGCGCGGACGTCTGAAATGACTCGGGATCCGTTTGTTCCGCGCCCTCACGATTCGCGAGGACTGCGTTGATGTTCTTGTGTCTGCGGTCTATGGAACCCGGCGATCGTTACAATTCGCACTGGCGCTTCCATTACCGGGACAAGCAAAGTATAGCAAGATGAATGCCTTATCGACAAAAGCTGAAGCGTCGTCTGCACCAGGATCGCCGCACGGAGCGCGATCGCTGGTCCGGCATCTTGCTGTCGATGAGGATGACGGTGCCGGCCAACGGTTGGATAATTTTCTGCTCCGGCACTGCCGGGGTGTTCCCAAAAGTCATTTGTATCAGCTGATCCGCAGCGGCCAGGTCCGGATCAACGGCAGACGCTGCAAGGCGGATTCGCGCCTGGAGATTGGCGACCAGGTGCGCTTGCCTCCGATAGCCGGAGCGAAACGTTTGGGCGAGTCGGCAGACTCTGCCACTACGCGTGCTGCTGCCCCACCGGTGCCTGCTGCCAGATTTGATGTGCTGTTTGAGGATGATCTGATCCTGGTAATTGACAAGCCAGCTGGTATGGCGGTTCACGGTGGCAGCGGTGTTGCCCACGGCGCGATCGAGCGTTTGCGCGCCGCCAGGCCGGACGCCCGGTTTCTGGAACTCGCGCATCGGCTGGATCGTGAGACTTCCGGCGTGCTGATGTTTGGCAAAAAGCGCAGCTCGCTGCTGCATCTTCATGCGCAGCTGCGCGAGCGTCTGGCCGAGAAGCGCTATCTGGCGATCGTGCACGGGCGATTTCCGCTGCGCACCAAAACGGTGCAAAAACCTTTGTATCGGTACCTGACCGCGGACGGTGAGCGACGGGTCCGGGTGCAGGAGGGCGGGCAGCCCGCACTGAGTCGGATCACGGGGCGCCGACACTTTGAGCTAGCGGACCTTGGGGTTTTTTCGCTCGTCGAGGTGTTGATCGAGACCGGGCGTACCCATCAGATCCGCGTCCACCTGTCCGACGCTGGTTTTCCGATCGTCGGGGACGACAAGTACGGCGATTTCAAGCTGAACAAGGAGCTTGAAAGAGCAGGATTCAAACGCATGTTTCTGCATGCATGGCGACTGAAAATTCGTCATCCGCTCGACGGGCGAGTGCTTTCGCTTGAAGCGGCGATGCCGGCAGAGTTCGACAATCTTTCCCGCATGGGGAGCAGTGACTAATGGATAGTGATTTTTCCACCTTTGAAATGGTGGTGTTTGACTGGGACGGCACGCTGGTCGATTCGACGCGCGCGATCACCGAGGCGATCCGGATGTCTGCTGCCGATCTCGGACTGCCGGTGCCGAGTCGCGAAAGAGCCAGCCACGTCATCGGGCTTGGTCTGATGGATGCCATTCATTACGCGGTGCCTGAACTCGAGCGCGACCGGCTTCCGGAATATGTCGAGCGTTACCGGCATCACTATTTAAAAGAGGATGCCAAGCTGCAGCCGTTTGATGGCATCCCGGAATTGCTGCTTGAATTGAACGAGCTTGGCGTCTGTGTTGCGATCGCGACCGGGAAGTCCCGCGCCGGCCTGAATCGGGCGCTGGAGCAAAACGCATGGGGACGGCATTTCGTGACCACCCGTTGCGCGGACGAAGGCGCTCCGAAGCCAGATCCGTGGATGCTGACGGATATTTGCGCGGAAATGGGGATTGCACCGCAGCGCTCGGTGATGATCGGCGACACGACCCATGATTTGCGCATGGCGGCATCGGCCGGGGCCCCGGCGGTTGCCGTGACCTATGGCGCCCATCCGGTCGAGCAGCTGCTGGCACTGAGCCCGCGCGCCTGTGTGGATGATGTCAATCAGTTGCGCAGCTGGCTGCTGCCTCGTTTGCAGCGCCCCGTTTCGTTGAAAGGATGAATGCATGAACAACAAGACCGATGTCTCGAGCGAGCGGACCGATCGCTCCGCTGAGGCCGGATCGCCGCAATCTCCGGGGCCCGGCTGGAGCTGGCGCGAAGTCTGCGAAGCACAGACCTTGCTCGAGGGCGGGGATGGCGTGCGCTTTGAAGTCCCGGGGCTTGCCGGTCCTCGTCAAGCTTTTGTGGTTCGCTTCGATCAATCACCACGGGCGTTCCTGAACCAGTGCATGCACATTCCGGTGGAACTCGACTGGCAACCGGGGCGGTTTTTTGATCTCGACGGGCTGTACCTTGTCTGTGCAACCCATGGCGCCACCTATGACCCGGTCGATGGACTTTGCGTGGCCGGTCCCTGCCACGGGCGTAGCCTGATCTCACTGCCGGTCGCCGAGTTCGAAGAGCGGGTCTGGGTCGCGGTGCGGGACGAGTCGAAGGAACAGGCATGAGCATGGACGACATGGAGCGTGCGCCGCAATCCGAGCCGACGGCTGCTGCGCCGGGGGCGAAAGGCACTGCTCGCGTCGCGGCGGACTGGGAGCGGGGCGTGCTCGAGAAAGTCGCGCTAGCAGCGGTGACCGAGCAGCGCCGTGCCCGCCGCTGGAATATTTTCTTTCGGCTGGTTTTTATTGCGCTGGCGATCGTATTCGTTTCTTTGGGAGTCGGGCTCTGGACACCGGGCGCGCATCCAGTTGGCACCGGTCGCCACGCGGCGCTGGTCGAACTCAAAGGGGTGATCCACTCGGAAGGTGAGGCATCAGCCGATCTGATCATCGAATCGCTGCAGGCGGCATTCGAAGATCAAGGAACAGCTGGCGTGATTCTGCGAGTCAATAGCCCAGGCGGAAGCCCCGTGCAGGCCGGCATCATCCACGACGAGATTCGTCGACTGCGCGCCAAGTTCCCGGCCACGCCGCTACACGTCGTGATCGAGGATGTCTGCGCATCGGGCGGCTATTACGTCGCCGTTGCGGCGGATCGCATCTTTGTCGACAAGGCGAGCATGGTCGGTTCGATCGGTGTGCTGATCGAGGGATTTGGTTTCGTCGGAACCATGGAAAAGCTCGGGGTGGAGCGACGGCTGCTGACGGCCGGAGAAAACAAGGGGTTTCTCGACAGTTTTTCACCGCTGTCTGACAAACATCGGGCGCTGGCGCAACGGATGATCGACGAGGTTCACCAGCAGTTCATCGACATCGTGCGCGACGGTCGCAAGGGCCGTCTTCGGGAGGAGCCTGAGATTTTCTCAGGGTTGGTCTGGAGCGGGGCGCGGGCAATCGAGCTGGGGCTGGCCGATGCGCTAGGCACGGTCGGTAGCGTGGCTCGCGATGAGCTCAAGGTCGACCGGATTGTCGATTTTTCCCGACGTGAAAACATTGCCGAACGCTTGGCCAAGCGATTGGGCGCCAGTGTCGGTGACGCGGCAGTGCGCTACTGGCATTCGGCCCAGGATTCAGTGCGCCTGCGTTGAGCAGGCGGCGTGCGGTCAGCGCATCAGCCAGGCCGCCTGCCTCGCCGCGATGCATTCGGCGAGCGGGGCCGCGCGCGCTCCGGCGTCTTGCCGGACCGGTTTGATGATGCCGCGTGCAGCACGAACACTGTCGGCTCCCGGGCAAGCGTCGGCGCCAGTTGGCGCCACTGCGCAATGCTGCGCGCGGCAATGTTCTCCCCGGGCAAGCTCAACTCGCTCGCCACGGCGAGCGTGGTCGCGGGCGAGAGCGTCCGTACCATGGCATCGAACAGCGCCTGGTTGCGGTAGGGGGTTTCGATCAGGATTTGACTCTCATCCTCGCGCGCAGAGCGTTGCTCCAGCGCACGAAGCCGATTGGCGCGCTCATCGTCCGGCACCGGGACATAGCCGGCGAATGCAAAGCGCTGCCCATTCATGCCGCTGGCCATCAGTGCGAGCAGGATGGAACTCGGGCCGATCAGCGGCACGATCCGGATCGCTTTCTGGTGTGCAAGGCTGACAAGCGCCGCTCCCGGATCGGCAATCGCGGGGCAGCCGGCCTCGGACAGCAGACCGGCATCGCGACCCGCAAGGATCGGCGCAAGCAAATCGGGCAGGTGTTCGACGGGAGTCCGTAGATTTAACTCCCGGATCTCGATCTGCTGCAGCGCCCTGTTCATGGGCAGGCGCGCCAGGACCGCCCGTGCACTGCGGGCGTTTTCAGCGATCAGGTAATCCAGGGGAATCAGCGCCTGTACGGTCGATGGCGGCAGAACGCGACCTGGATCATCTTCCGAGCCCAGCGGGGTTGGAACCAGAAACAAGCGGCCCGGGCGTTCTTGCGTCGCAGCGCGCGCCTCAAGCGAAGCGTCGCTCTCGCTACCGGGAGCCGAATGGGGGGGCGTGTTCACAGCACCGGGGCGCCAGCGCTGGCCAGCAGACCGGTCAATGCAATCAGTGGAAGCCCGATCAATGCGGTCTGGTCACTGCCGTCTATCGCTTCTAGAAGAGCGATTCCCAGGCCCTCGCATTTTGCCGCGCCGGCGCAGTCGTAGGCAGGCTCGCGCGTCAGATAAGCCTCGATCTGATGTGCGTCGAGCTTGCGAAATCTGACCATGGTGGGCACCAGTTCGACCCGTTCGAAGCCATCGGCCTGACAGATTAACGCGACGGCGGTGTTAAAGGTGACACAGCGCCCGGATGCGGCCATCAATTGGGCCCGCGCTCGCGCATGATCGCCGGGCTTGCCGATCGAGAGCACACCGTCCAGCGTGGCTGTCTGGTCCGAACCGATTACCAACGCCTCGGGATGCGCTTTCGAGATGGCTCTGGCCTTGGCCAGTGCGAGCCGGATTGCGGTCTGCGCGGGCGTCTCGCCAGGCAGCACGGTTTCGTCGACGTCCGGCGACATCACTTTAAAGGACTGACTG
>JALRBB010000192.1 GCA_023257915.1 Quisquiliibacterium sp.
GTCGCTCCGGCGCGCGCCGGGTGCGACCGGAACGGCAGGAGGCAGCGAATGCGATGCGTGAGGGCGCATCCCGCCAATGCTAGCAGGCTGCAGCGCCTCCCTCTTGGCGGGCGAACCGATCGATCGCTGCCCAGCCTCTGAACGTCCAATCGCACCAGATCGTACGCTGGCTCAGCGGCCCGGGCCGGTGAACGACCAGCGGAGTCGCACATGGCAAAACTTACGCAGCGACTTCGCAAAAACCTGATGAAACTGTGAACAGTTCCCCACGAATCCTTACTAACACCGTGCGTTAGCGGAATGTTCGTGGCACCGGACCTCCCCGCACAGGCAGCCCAGGGTTTACGATCCCGGGGCGGGCGCATCGCGCGCCCACCCGCAATCCCGATCGAGACCCGAACCGATGAAGATGCCTCTTGAAGACGTGATCGTCCTGGACCTGTCGCATGCGCTGGCCGGCCCGCACTGCTCGACACTGCTGGCCGACTTTGGCGCGCAGGTCATCAAGCTCGAAACCCCGGGAGCCGGCGATATCGCCCGAGCCTGGGGTGCGCCGCTGCCGGGTGGCGAGAACTCCTACTTCGTCGGCCTGCATCGCAACAAGCGCGGCATTTCAATCGACTTGAAGAGCGCCGAAGGCAAGGAGCTGTTTTTCCGGCTGGCCGAGAAGGCCGACGTCGTGCTGGAGAATTTCCGGCCCGGCGCACTCGAAAAACTCGGCCTGGGCTATGAGGCGGTCAAGGTGCGCAACCCCGGCATCATCTACACCTCGGTGTCGGGCTTTGGCCAGGACGGCCCGTATCGGGATCGCGCAGCGATGGACCTGATCGTGCAGGCCGAGAGCGGCATGATCAGCATCACCGGCGAGGAAGGCGGCCATGGTGTGCGCTGCGGCGTGTCGATCGCGGACCTGACCGCCGGCATGTACGCAGCCTACGGCACGATGCTGGCGCTGCGGGTCAAGGAAAAGACCGGGCAGGGCCAGCGGGTGGATGTCTCGATGCTCGAAGGCCAGATGTCGCTGCTGAACGTGAACATCAGCGCGTTCCTGGCCGACGGCGAGTTGCCGGTGCCGATGGGCACTGCCTACAAGGCGCTGCTGCCCTACCAGACCTTTCGCACCAAGACCCGCGACCTGGCGATTGCGATCGGCAGCCAGAAGTTGTGGAAGCTGTTCTGCCCGCTGATCGGGCATCCGGAGATCACCGAGGATCCGCGCTTCGTGAACAACGGCACGCGCATCGTCAATCGCGACGCGCTGATCCAGTTGGTGCAGGATGCCTTCCTGACCAAGAGCTACGAAGAATGGGAGCAGATTCTGCTCGGGGCTGGCATCCCGGTCGGCGCGGTCAACAATCTGGAAGAGATGCTCGATCACCCGCAGGTGGCTGCGCGCGGCGCGATGGTCGATACCGAGCATCCGCGTGCCGGCCCGGTCAAGCTGGTCGGCGTGCCGGTCAAGTTGTCGCAAACGCCAGGCGCAATCCGTTCCCCGTCGCCGATGCTCGGCGAGCACTCGGCCGAGACACTACGCGAGGTGCTGGGGATGGGTGACGCCGAAATCGAGCGACTGATGCAGGCCGGGGTGGTACACGGGGTAGCGCAGGATTGAACCGGATTGCCGATCTGAACGGGCTGGCGAATTCTTGACAGCCCGCAAATCGTGGCATATGTTTAGCATATGCCACGACGTCTGAACAAACCGGAAACTTCAGAGCGCCATGTGCGGCTCTTTCGCAATGGTCGCAACCAGGCGGTTCGCATCCCTCGTGAGTTCGAACTCGATGGCGATGAGGCACTGATGGCCCGAGACGGCGACCGATTGGTGATCACCCCAATCAGGCGCAAAGGCCTTCTTGCCACCCTTGCTCGACTATCACCGCTGGATGAATCCATCCCCGATATCGACGAGAACTTGCAGGACCCGGACGATGTGACGCTATGAGTGCCTCAGGTCGCTATCTGCTGGACACCAACATCCTGTCGCAACTGGTCAGGGATCCACAGGGGTCCATCGCCGAAAAGATTCGAACTGTCGGTGAGAACGCAGTGTTCACGTCGATCATCGTAGCCAGTGAGTTGCGCTTTGGAGCGCTCAAGGCCCGATCCCCTCGCTTACAGGAACGGGTCGATACGATCCTCGACGCGATTGACGTGCAGGCCTTTGATGCACCCGCCGATCTTGCCTATGCGCGACTGCGGCAAACGCTGGAAACTCTCGGTACGCCAATCGGCCCGAACGACATGCTGATTGCCGCACAGGCGCTCGCAGCCGAAGCGGTCATGGTCACGGCAAACGCCAACGAATTTTCCCGGGTTCCCGGATTGGCGGTGCAGAACTGGCTGGCAACAGAATCGGGCTGAATGCAGATTGGCCCGGGCGAAGGGCCTGTGCTGAACTACGACGGCGCGCCGATGCTGATCCGCCTCAAGCCTTAGGATTCGTGCGCGCGCTCAACTTTCCACCATCAAAGTGCGCCTCGACCAGCACCGCCGCCCCTGAGGTGTTAAATGGCAGCGTCAGCGTACCGGTTGACACCAGCGTGCCTTTTTTGAGCGTGATGCCTTTTTCGCGCGCATGCTCGAACAACTCGGACAGGCCGAGCACCGGATCGATCGCATCGTCGCCAGTGGCAATACGCGCCATCTCCTTGCCGTCGACGCTGATCACCGCGCTATTGGCAATCTTTGCGAACGCGGCGGCGTCGACCGGCACCGACTGACCTAAAACCAAGGCCGAAAAACCAACCAGATCGGCGCAGAAACTGGGCCAACCGACGACCTTGCGATCGACGTAACGCGACAGCACGAGCTCGAAATCGACTTGCGCAGATTCGACCGCAACCAGCGGGTTCTCGAAACGATCTGCGGGTGTGACATCACGTCCGAGCACCACTGCAATTTCGAACTCGATCGTCACCGGCGCCGAATTGGGCATCGGCACCGTGTCACCATCCTTAAACATCCGGCTGCCGAGCAGTCGCGCGGCCAGCGCCCGCGACGAACCGGTCATCTTCTTGCCGTTGACGGTGCCCACGCCGAGCTTCCAGCCGGCGAAGTTATCACCCAGCAGCGCCGTGAAGCGATCCTGGATTGCGTAGCCGTCGTCCAGCGTCTGCGGGCGACACTCGGCCGGCAACTCAGTGAGCAGTGCACCGGAGCGAAAAGCATCGGCCAGCAGCTGGGCGGCGGGTTCGGGATTGAATTTTGCGGACATCATTCACCTCGTCAGTCAAAAAATTTCTTCACTTCGTTCTTCAGGATCTTGCCATTGGCGTTACGCGGCAGCGTCTCGCGCGAAAACAGCACCCGCACCGGTACTTTGAACGCCGCCAGCCGCTCGGCCACGAAGGCGCGCAAGGCGTTCTCGTCGGCCTGCGCGCCCGGCTTGAGTGTGACCACCGCAGCCGGCTCCTCGCCGAGCGTGCGATGCGGCAGGCCGACCAGCGCCGCATCCATCACCGCCGGATGCGCATAGAGCACGTTCTCGACTTCGATGCAGTAGATATTCTCGCCGCCACGGATCAGCATGTCCTTCTTGCGATCGACGATATACAGGTAGCCTTCCTCATCGATCGCGGCCAGATCGCCGGTGCGCAGCCAGCCGTCCACAAAGGTCTGGGCATTCGCCTCGGGTTTGTTCCAGTAGCCGCGAATCACATTCGGGCCGTGCACCCACAGCTCGCCGACATGGTTCGGTGCCAGCGCATTGCCCTGCTCATCGACGATCTTCATGTCGCCGATCGGGATCGCCGGGCCGCTGCTGTCGGGGCGATTCACATAGTCCTCGGCCGAGTTGCCGGTAAAGATGCCGCTGGTCTCGGTCATCCCCCAGCCCAGGCCCGGCGCCGCGCTCGGGATACCCTCGCGAATCCGGCGCACCAGTTCAGCCGAACCGGGCGCACCGCCATACGCGACCGACTCCAGCGATGACAGGTTGTAGCGTTCGCGAGCCGGATGCTCGAGCAGCTGCCAGGCGATCGTGGGGACGCCGCCGGCGCTGGTGATGCGCTCGCGCTCAATCGCCTGCATCGCGAGCTCGGCGTCCCAGCGATGCATCATCACCAGCTTGCCGCCGGCGAACATCGTCGGGCACATCACCGCCTGACAGCCGGTGACATGGAACAGCGGAATCGACAGCAGCACACCGCGCTGCGGCGCTGACGGGTCTGGCGCTGGCACCGGCTGGCCGCGGCGCACGAAGTTGCGTGCTGCGTTGAACTGCGCGGCCAGCACCGAGCACACACCGTTGCGATGTGTGCCGAGCGCGCCCTTGGGCTTGCC
>JALRBB010000246.1 GCA_023257915.1 Quisquiliibacterium sp.
CGGAGCGGGTTTTTTTTCCTGTGCGACAATCGTCACGAAGGTGAATCGTCACGATGATTAGCGTTTTCTGGCTCCTGATCGAAACACTTGGCAGTCTGCTGGTCTCGGCTTGCCTGCTGCGAGTGCTCGCCAGTTACGTAAGGCTGTCCCACCTCGACCCGGTCGGACATTTTCTGTTCGCCGCGACCGATTGGCTGGTGCGCCCACTGCGCAAAATCGTTCCGGGGAGCCGGGTGCTGGATGTCCCCGCGCTGGTCGCTGCCTTGCTGGTCTGCGAACTGATGGCGCTCGTCTGGGCCTTGCTGGCTGGAGGCGCTGGCATCACGACGCTGCTGATGACTGCGCTGTACTGGCTGACGAAGTGGTCGCTGTACCTGTTGATCGGTATTGTGATTCTGCAGGCCATTCTCTCGTGGGTGAATCCGCATGCGCCGCTCGCGCCAGCGCTTGAGCTGCTGAGCCGCCCCTTCCTGGCTCCGTTGCGCCGTGTGATCCCTTCGCTAGGCGGCGTCGATCTGTCGCCGCTGGTGGTGGTCATTGGTGCGCAACTGCTTGTGCACGCGCTCGGGGCCCTGCTGCAGCCGTTCATCGGCGTGCGCTGAACGAAAGGCGTCGATAGCTGCGCAAGCTTACACGCCTTTCCGGTTACGCGGTCAATCTGGTGTGTCGATGCTGTGTGTGTATGTCCAACACAATGCGCGGGCTCACCAGGGCCTAGTGCCGTATGCCTTGTGATGGCGTTCGGCGATCTGGGCACGATCGATGACGTGGTTCTGGGCTCCCTGGCATTCAATCTTGACCGCGCCGAGAACGCTGCCCAATTGCATGGCGTGCTGCCAGCTCATGCCTTGTGCAAGTCCGTACAGCAAACCACCGCGATAGGCATCGCCGCAACCGGTTGGATCGACCGCCTGTGATACCTCACAGGCAGCGATCGCCGTGCAGCCTTGTGAGGTCCACAGCTGCGAGCCCTGGGCGCCGAGAGTGACAACCAGAGCGTCGACCATCTTGGCGATCGCGGTTTCGTTCAGTCCGGTTCGGTCGCAAAGCATCTGGGCTTCATAATCGTTGACCGACACAGCGTGCGCTGCGTCGATCAGGGCACGCAGTTCGCTGCCGTCGAACATCGGCAAACCCTGCCCGGGGTCGAAGATGAACGGAACTCCGGCATCCCGGAATTCACGCGCATGCTGCAGCATTGCATCCTTGCCGTTTGGCGACACGATCCCGAGTGTCGCGGGTAACGCGCCTGAAGCGCTCACCTGATGCGCCAGCGACATCGCGCCCGGGTGGAATGCGATGATCTGGTTGTCTGCCAGGTCTGTCGTGATGAAGGCCTGAGCCGTGAACTGGTCGTTCAGTTGCACGAGGTGACTGGTGTCGATGCCGAGCGCTGCGATGCGCTCGAGGTAGTCGCCGCCATCGTGTCCGACGGTTGCCAGAACGATCGGTTCCCCGCCCAGCATCTTCAGGTTGTAGGCGATGTTTGCCGCGCAACCGCCGAACTCGCGCTTGAGTCGCGGCGTCAGAAATGCAACGTTCAGCATATGGACCTTGTCCGCAAGGATGTGGTCCTTGAAGTAGCCGTCGAACACCATGATGGTGTCGAAGGCCACCGACCCGCTGATTAGTACCCGCCGTGACATGAAATCTCCTGTCGTCTGCGGTCCGCGCAGCATGCCTGCCTGGGAACGAACCGCGTCATGGATAGAACAGTTTGACCGAGTAGGCAGTCACTGCCAGGTCCTGCGCCCGCAATCCGGTGCGCACCGATTGTTCGGCGCGTGGGGCGATGCCGTTGCGCTCGCTGGTCTCCGGCGCAAGATACTCGCCCGGCATCAGCACTCGCCGCACAACGACCTTGCCGGTCGCATCGTTCAGCGACAATTCCATCGCTGGCCAGCGTACCCGATGCCCGGCGGCGTTGCGCAACAGCGCGTTCAGTGCCAGTAGTCCGTCGACTCCGGTCGACTGCAATTCAAATGATTCGATCGTTAGCGCGCGCAATTCGCGTGGCGGCAGAACCTGCAGGCCCAGCGGCGTGAGCGCAGCGTTGAGCAAGGTGTTGGCTGGCGCAAACCGCGCCGCGATCCAGTCTCGAGCACCGATCGTCAGCTGCGCCGCCAGCACGATCATCAGCACGAACGAGGCGAGGGCCGCGACGACCGCGCCGCGGCTGTCGAAACCGCGCGCCTTGCGATTGGTCGCAAAGAAGTCGACCGCATCTTGCTCGTCCGCTTTCTTGTCCTCTTGCGCGGGGGCAAACAGACGCGGTTCGGTTTCGTCGGTCCGATCGAGCGCGGCAGCGCGGGCAAGCCCCCAGTCCTCGTCGGTCCCGGCCCTGCCGGCCGCCGCGACCGGTGATGCCGACCAGGCAGGCGTCTCGGCAGGCGTCTCGGCAGGCTCGGCCGGGTCGGCTGGGTTGCGCACCGGGGTCGCGTCGACGCCACTGGCGAGCGATCCTGTCTCCTCGACCGGGATGCGCCAGGCCGGCCGCGGCTGATCGCGATCAGGTTCGGAAGATTCAACGAGGGGCGATTCGGGGATGCTCGATTCGGCTGTTGTCGACGCGCGAGCGACGGGCGCGGCCGCAATGGGCTCGAGCGTCTCGAACGGCTCTATCGGGGGCGCGACGCGGGCCGGTGGTCCGTCGGTAAGATGCTCCTCGCCGGAGAAGACCTGTCGGCACACACCGCAACGCACCAGGCCGCGTCGCAGCTTGAGCTGGTCCGCCACCACCTTGAACGTGGTCTGGCATTGGGGACAGCGTGTCGCCAGCGTCATCACGGCGTCCGTTCAGCGCTTGACGCCGACCAGGCAGGCCCAGCCGTCCAGCGCCGCATGCACATGCATATCGAACGCCGGATAGGCTGCTGCGACGTCCTCGGCCTGCGGCTCGAGCAGGCCGGCGAGAACCAGATGGCCGCCCGGATGCACCAGATTCGACAGCAACGGTGCGAGCACCTTCAGTGGATTCGACAAAATGTTTGCGACCACGACATCAGCCGCTGGCGCAGGCGCCTGGCTCGTCAACGCCAGCCCGATTTCAACCTGGTTGATCCGGGCATTTTCGCGCGCGCTCAAGATCGCCTGGGGATCGATGTCGACTCCGATGACATGGCCCGCCCCTAACTTGGCGGCAGCGATGGCTAGGATGCCTGATCCGCAGCCATAGTCGACGACGCTCTGGTCTGCGCGCAGATTCTCGGCCAGCCATTGCAGGCAAAGCCGGGTTGTCGGATGGCTGCCAGTGCCAAACGCCATCCCCGGATCCAGGATGATGTGAAGTCGGTTGTCGCCCGGTTGCGGGGGATGCCAGGACGGCGCAATCAGCAGTCGCTCGCCGATCGGGACCGGTTCGAACTGTGCCTGCGAGGCGCTGACCCAGTCGCGATCGGCGATGTCGGTGATCGTGTAGTGCTCCGGAGCGTCTTGTCCCAGGGCCTGCGCCGCTTCCTGGAGCAGTGATCGCGGATCGGAGCCGAGCGGGCACAAGAGGCTCAGCCGCGTGCGCCGCCAGCCCGCCTGCACCGCGGGGATTCCGGGCTC
>JALRBB010000253.1 GCA_023257915.1 Quisquiliibacterium sp.
GTAGGCCGGCATCGCCTCGAACCAGAAGCCGGCCCCGCCGCCAAGCACCAGAGCCGCGGCGAGTCTGAGTCCGAGCACCAGACGAACGCTTGCTGCCAGCGAGCTGGCTGAGTCTTCGCGGCGATAGCGCAGACAAATCCGCCAGCGAATCCCGACGAGTGCAAAGAACAAACCCAGCCAACAGGCGAGCCACAACGGGGCCACATGTTCCTTCGAGGCCCAGATCATCGGCACGAACAGCAGCCAGGCAAACAGCGGCGGACGCTGGCCTTGCTCGAGATAGGTGCGATGCAGCTCTTCGTTCAGCGCGTCGTAGGTCAGCTTGGTGCCGGCCAGCAGCATCGGCTGCGCAGATGTCTCGGGAGTGGTCGGATCGCTGGACATCGTCGTTGGGCGCCAGTGACTTAGCGGACCAGACGAGAACCGAGCGCTGCCGCCGCGAACGGGCCGAACCGATGCAGCAGCGCTGCGAGTGCCGCACCAAGGCCAATCACAGCAAACCCTACCCACCCGGCTTGCGCAAAGACCGCAAGCGGCGGGGCGTTCATCGGGGTCCGGACTCCGGGGCGTCAGGCTGGCTTGCGTGCCAGCGTGCGGCGGCCTCGTCATCAGACGCACGCGCCTGCACCCAGCGCTCGCCGTCCGGCGTGGACTCTTTTTTCCAGAACGGCGCCTGAGTTTTCAGGTAGTCCATCACGAATTCGCAGGCGGCGAAGGCCTCGCCGCGATGTGCGGACGTGACCGCAACCATCACGATCTGGTCCAGCGGTTGCAGCCGGCCATGACGATGAATGACCAGGACATCGAGAATGTCCCAGCGCGAATGCGCCTGGGCACAGATGTCTTCGAGCGAGCGCTCGGTCATGCCGGGATAGTGCTCGAGCGTGAGCGTGGCGACCCCGGTTCCTTCGTTGATGTCTCGCACCGTGCCGATGAAGCTTGCGACCGCACCGACCCGGGGATCGGTGCCGCGTAGCGCGGCGATCTCCGCACCGACGTCGAAGTCTTCAAGTTGCACGCGAACCGGCATCTCAGCCTCCGGTCACTGGCGGAAAGAACGCGATCTCGGCGCCCGCGGCGATTGGCGTGTGCTCATTGGCCATCTGCTGGTTGACCGCAACACGCACCGCGCGCGATTGCGCCAGTGCCTGCTCCCACTGGGCACCGCGCTCGCGCAGCCAGGCGCGCAGCGCGCCGGCAGAGGCCACATGCGCCGGCAGCGCGATCTCTTCGCGATCGACACCGAGCGCCTCACGCAAGCTTGCAAAGTAGAGGATTCGAACCTTCATCGTGTTGGCTGCCTTGTCTTGACTGCGGATCAGAGCAGGCCGGAAAACGGCAGGAACCGGACCTGCTCGCCGCGTGCGATTGCCTGGCCGGCAGGATTATCAACCAGGCCGTCGGCCCAGACCGTGGAGGTCAGCACACCTGAACTCTGATTGGCAAAGAGATCCAGCCCGCCCTGCTCATTGAGCCGCACGCGCAGGAACTCGCGGCGCCGGTCGGGCTTGGCCCAGTCGAAATCGGCCCGCAGCGAATAGGCCTTGGGCAGCACCTGATCGACTCCTTGCATGCGCAGGATGAACGGTCGCACGAACAGCAGGAAGGTGACGAAGCTGGACACCGGATTGCCGGGCAGTCCGATGAACTGTGCCACGCCGCCGGGACGGCGCACCGTGCCATGGGCAAGCGGCTTGCCCGGCTTGATCGCGATCTGCCAGAGATCGATCTGGCCTTCGGCCTGCACCGCTGGTCGCACATGATCTTCCTCGCCGACCGATACGCCACCCGAGGTGACGATCAGATCGTTATGCGCAGCCGCTTCGCGCAGCGCGTCGCGGGTAGCCTGCAGGGAATCGGGCACGATGCCCAGGTCGACCACCTCGCAGCCGAGTGCGCGCAGCAGCGCGACCAACACAAATCGGTTGCTGTTGTAGATCGCGCCCGGTGGAAGCGGTTCACCCGGCATCACGAGTTCATCGCCCGTGAAAAAACAGGCTGCCCTGACGCGGCGACGCACCGGCAGGCTGGCCAGCCCGACCGACGCCGCCAGGCCAGTGGCCTGCGCAGTGAGCAAGGTGCCGGCAGGCAGGATCACGCTGCCGGAGCGAATGTCTTCGCCAGCGCGCCGGATCCACTCGCCAGGCTTGGGGCTGTGCTGCACCTTCACATGATCGCCGTCGACTTCGGTCTGCTCCTGCATCACGACCGCGTCGGCTCCAGCCGGAACGAACGCGCCGGTAAAAATGCGCGCGGCGGTGCCGGGCTGCAGCGGCTCGCCGACATATCCAGCCGGAATGCGCTGCGCGACCCGCAGTCGTGCCGGGCCATTGGCCAGATCAGCCGCTCGCAACGCGTAGCCGTCCATCGAGGTGTTATCCGCCGACGGAACATTGATGCCGGAGGTCTGCGCTTGTGCCAGCACCCGGCCGGCCGCGTCGAGGGTCCGAACGGTTTCGATCTCCTGGACCGCGTGCGCCCGATCCATCAGCGCGACATAAGCCTCATCAAACGACAGCAA
>JALRBB010000257.1 GCA_023257915.1 Quisquiliibacterium sp.
GGGAGCACGCCGCGGTATGTGGGGTTGTGCATCACGAGCTAACGTGTTAAGTGAACGCCCGCAATGTACCACAGCCTACTGGTACAGCGGCAGGTAGTATGTCTGGTCGCCGATGACCAGCTCCATGAACTTACCGGTCAGCGTCTTCGTGGTCTCCACCACTGCTCCGACACGGACGAACGCTGACGCGTGGTGGCCATCCAGCATGTCTGCGTTGCCAGCGGACTGGTCGACGAAGCGCGGGCTGAAGCGCGGCGCACGATTGCAGCGCTCGAGCCATTCGTGGCTCGAGGAGTGCCGGTGGTTGGCCTGGAGCCATCCTGCCTGCTGACGCTGCGCGACGAGTTTCTGGCGATGGGCTTGGGCGAGCCGGCCCAGCGCTTGGCCTCGCAGGCATTCCTGTTCGAGGAGTTTCTGGCGCGCGAGCTTGCCCAGGGCAGGCTGAGCTTGCCGCTACGCGCGTTGCCGAACAAGCGTGCGCTGCTGCACGGACACTGCCACCAGAAAGCCTTCGATGCCGTGCGCCCGATCCAGACAGTGCTGGCTCTGATTCCCGAGCTGAAAGTGGAGCTGATCGAGTCGGGCTGCTGCGGCATGGCTGGCAGCTTTGGTTACGAGGCTTCGCATCAGCTTGTGTCCAAGGCAATGGCCGAGGCCGCGCTGTTACCCGCGGTGCGCTCTGCCGGTCCTGACGATCTGGTGGTTGCCGACGGCACCAGCTGCCGGCACCAGATCCTGGATGGTGCGCAGCGCGAGGCGCTGCATGTCGCCAGAGTGCTGGAGCAGGCGCTGGCGCCGGCGTCGGCCTAGAGCTGACCCGAACCTTGCGTCTTGGCGGGCTCAGGCAGCGTAAGCCTGCAGCAGCTCCCGGTTGATCTCGATGCCCAGCCCCGGGCGGTCGGGAATCTGAACCCAGCCGTCGATCATCTCGATCGGCTGGGCGACCAGTTGCCGGCGGAACGGATGTGCGGACTGGTCGTATTCGAGCACCGGTTGCTGGGCGAACAGCGAGTGGTGGGTGGTCGGGATCGCTGCGATCAGTTGCAAGGATGCAGCCTGGGCGACTGCAGAACCCCACACATGCGGATTGACCTGCACGCCGTGTGCATGCGCCAGCGCCACGATATGCCGTCCGGCGCTAATGCCGCCGCAGGAGCCCAGGTCGGGTTGAGCAATGTCCAAAGCGCCAGCCGCTAGCAGATGCCGGAATCCGAACAGGCTGTGTTCGTTCTCCCCGCCGGCGATCGGCATCGTCAGTTTCGCGCGCATTTCGACGTAGCCGTCGACATCCTCGGGCACCACCGGCTCCTCGTACCAGCGCAGCCCGAACCCGTCGAGTGCGCGGCCCAGTCGCAGCGCCTCGGCCCGGCCGTAGGCATGGTTGGTGTCGATCATCAGCGAGACCGCCTTGCCCTGCAGCGCCTGACCGATCCGCTGCATCACCGCGATGTCGTCGTCGACCCCGAAGCCCAGTTTGACCTTCATCAGCGAAAAACCGCTGTTCAGGTGGCGAAGCGCCTCGTCGGCGAGCCGATCGGCTTCTCCCTGGCCCTGCAGGCGATAGAAACCGGTCGCATATGGCTGAACCCGGGTCCGGAAGGCGCCACCGAGCAGCTTGTAGACCGGCTGGCCATGAAACTTGCCGGCGATATCCCACAGCGCGATGTCGATCGCGCTGATCGCCGCGAGGATTGAACCCTTGCGGCCATAGTCCCGGGTCATCTGGTACATCCGGTGCCAAAGCACCTCGATATCGAGCGGGTCTGCCCCGACGACGAGCGGGCGAAGCGCCTTGTCGATCACGACCGCCGCGATCTCCGGTGGTTCGAGACCCTGCGCGAACGCCTCGCCCCAGCCGCTCAGGCCCTCGTCGGTGATCACCTCGACCAGTGTCGCGCTGCGCTGGCGCACCCAGCCCTGCGAAAACGCGAACGGTTCGGCAAGCGGGCTCTTGAGCGTGTGGATCTTCAGGTCGACGATCTTCATGGGCGCAATCATTTTGTTGACGGGTATGAGCAGGAATCATGCGCCGTCGGGCGCAGTCTGTGTACGATGACGCTTCGGGCAGTTCGCCAGAATTCCGCACCCTGACAGGCTCTCGTTTGTTGCGGCTATCCTGTCCCGGGGGTTTTTCGATCAGGCCGCGACGCCGGAAATTGAAACCAATGAGCAAGCGCACCGTCCCCCCGTTTCGGGCCGATCATGTCGGCAGCTTCCTGCGACCCAAGGCTCTGCTCGACGCGCGCGCTGCGCATCAGCGTGGCGAGATCGATGCCGCAGCGCTGCGCGCGGTCGAAGATGATGCGATCCGCGAGGTGGTCCGGTTCCAGGAGGGGCTTGGGCTGCGGGGCGTAACCGACGGTGAATACCGGCGCACCTACTTTCATGTCGACTTTCTGCAGCAACTCGCCGGCGTGGATGTGCGGGGCGGAATCGCGGTCAGCTTCCGGGGTGCGGCGGGCAACGTGGATTTCGCGCCGCCAGTCATGCATGTAACCGGACAGGTCCGCCATCTCAAGCCGATCCAGCTGGCAGACTTCGAATTTCTGAAGTCGGTGACGAGCCAGACGCCGAAGGTGACGATTCCGTCGCCCACGATGCTGCATTTTCGGGGCGGGCGCGGCGCGATCAGCCGTGACGCCTATCCGGATCTCGACCAGTTCTGGGCCGACGTTGCAGCCGCTTACCGGGCCGAGCTCCGCAGCCTCGCACAGGCGGGCTGCCGTTATCTGCAACTGGACGACACGAACCTCGCCTACCTTTGTGACCCGAAGATGCGCGAGGGCGCGCGCCAGCGCGGCGACGATCCGGACGAGCTGCCGCGACGCTATGCGCGGTTCATCAATGATGCGATCCGCGACCGTCCCGAGGGCATGGTGGTGTGCATCCATCTTTGCCGCGGCAACTTCCAGAGCGCCTGGGCCGCCGAGGGAGGCTACGAGCCGGTCGCCGAGGCTTTGCTTGACGAGCTGAAGGTCGATGGCTACTTCCTGGAATACGACGATGAGCGTTCCGGTGGCTTCGGGCCACTTCGATTTACGCCACCGGGCAAGATCGTGGTGCTTGGCCTGGTCAGCACCAAGATCGGGCAGCTCGAGTCGAAGGACGAGCTCAAACGACGCATCGACGAGGCCAGCCGCCATGTCCCGGTCGAGCAACTGGCGTTATCTCCGCAGTGCGGCTTCTCGAGCACCGTCCACGGCAATGACATCGCGCTCGAGGCCCAAGCTGCCAAGATCCGGTTGGTGGTCGAGACCGCCACTGAGGTCTGGGGAGAGGCTTGAATGCCGCAGGAGTGCGTCAGCCAAGCGTGCCGCAAATCAGTTTTGACCGCATCGAGCGTGATTGCGAGCCCGACAAGGTCGATAATCGCGAACTTGCCATTACCCGTGTGAGCCACCCATGCCTGCTCCGATGGACCCGAACCTGAGACGCGCCGCACTCGAATATCACGAGCAGGGCAGTCCGGGAAAGATTTCGGTCACGCCGACCAAGCAGCTGTCGAATCAGCGCGACCTCGCACTTGCCTACTCGCCTGGAGTCGCAGCGGCCTGTGAAGAGATCGTCGACGATCCGGTGGCGGCGTTTCGCTATACCGCGCGCGGCAATTTGGTCGCGGTCGTCACGAACGGCACCGCTGTGCTCGGCCTGGGCAACATCGGGCCGCTGGCGGCCAAGCCGGTCATGGAAGGCAAGGCGGTGCTGTTCAAGAAGTTTGCCGGCATCGACGTGTTCGACATCGAGGTGGCGCAGACCGATCTGGACATGCTGGTCGAGGTCATCGCGTCTCTGGAGCCGACCTTCGGCGGCATCAATCTGGAGGACATCAAGGCGCCCGACTGCTTTTACGTCGAGCGCAAGCTGCGCGAGCGGATGAAGATTCCGGTCTTTCACGACGACCAGCATGGCACCGCGATCGTGGTCGGTGCTGCGCTGACCAACGGTCTGGCGGTGGTCGGCAAGAGTATTCGTGACATCAAGCTGGTTTGCAGCGGCGCCGGGGCTGCGGCACTCGCCTGTCTTGATCTTCTGATCGATCTTGGTTTGCCGGTCGAGAACATCTGGGTGGCTGACCTGGCGGGTGTCGTCTATCGCGGTCGCGCCGAACTGATGGATCCGGACAAGGAGCGTTTCGCACAGGACACCGACAAGCGCACGCTGGGCGAAATCATCGATGACGCCGACGTCTTCCTGGGGCTGTCGGCTGCCGGCGTGCTGAAGCCAGAGATGGTCAGCCGGATGGCTGGGCGACCACTGATTTTTGCGCTCGCCAATCCGACTCCCGAGATCATGCCCGAGGAAGTTCGTGCGGTACGGGACGACGCAATTGTCGCCACCGGCCGCACCGATTATCCGAACCAGGTCAACAACGTGCTGTGCTTTCCGTTCATCTTTCGCGGTGCACTGGACGTTGGCGCAACGACGATCAACCGGCAGATGGAGATTGCAGCGGTTCACGCAGTCGCCGATCTTGCGCGTGCGGAACAGTCCGAGGTCGTCGCCGCGGCATACGGCGCGACCCAACCCGCCTTTGGGCCGGAGTACCTGATTCCGCGCCCATTCGATCCGAGACTGATCGTCAAGATCGCTCCGGCCGTTGCGCGCGCCGCGATGGAGTCTGGCGTCGCGACGCGTCCGATCACCGATTTCGACGCCTACCTGAACACGCTTGAGCGCTTCGTCTATCACTCGGGCACTTTCATGCGTCCGATCTTTTCGGCGGCGCGCCGGCTGGAGCGCAAGCGGATCGTCTATGCCGAAGGCGAGGACGAGCGCGTCCTGCGTGCGGCGCAGGTGGTCGTCGATGAGCGCCTGGCGCGCCCGATCCTCGTCGGGCGTCCGGCAGTGCTCGAAAAGCGCATCGAGACTTTCGGGCTGCGTCTGAAGGCAGGGGTCGACTTCGAACTCATCAACCCCGAATGGGATGAACGCTATCGCGACTACTGGCAGGAATATCACGCGCTGACTGATCGCAAGGGTGTCACCGAGCAGATCGCCAAGATCGAGATGCGGCGTCGCCTGTCGCTGATCGGCGCGATGATGGTGCGCAAGGCAGATGCCGACGGCATGATCTGCGGCACCTTCGGCAATTTTGCCGCGCATCTGAATTACATCGATCAGGTCATCGGCCGTCGTCCCGGAGCCAGCGTCTATGCGGCGATGAACACCCTGATGCTGCCCGACCGGCAATTGACGCTGGTCGACACGCATGTGAACGCTGAACCGAGTGCGGAGCAGCTTGCCGAGATCACGCTGATGGCGGCCGAGGAATTGCGTCGTTTCGGGATCCGGCCGAAGGTGGCGCTGGTCTCGCACTCGAACTTCGGCTCCTTTGACAGTCCGTCGGCGATCCGGATGCGTGAAGCCCTCAGGCTGATCCGCGAACGCGCGCCGGATCTCGAGGTCGATGGCGAGATGCATGGTGACATGGCGCTTGACGGTACGGCGCGTGCCAGGATGATGCCGCGCTCGCTTCTGGCCGGTGACGCGAACCTTCTGGTGTTGCCCAACATCGAGGCGGCCAACATTGCCTACAACCTGCTGAAAGTGGCGGCTGGCCACAATGTGGCGATCGGCCCGGTGCTGCTTGGCGCGGCCAGGCCGGTGCATGTGCTGACGCCTTCGGCCACGGTACGGCGCATCGTCAACATGACCGCCTGGACCGTCGTCGACGTCAATAGCGAACGCTGATCGGCGAACGCGGACCGCGGGGCTGCAGGGCGCACTTGCCAGGGCGCTCTCGCCCCGCTCATCGCCGGCATCTCGCCGGCCGTCTGGACGCGAACCCTGGTCGGGTTGACCTCCGGTTTTGTGACGCTTAGTCTGTGATTGAGCCGGTCAGGCGCGCACACTCTTTCGATCAGGTTACTGGTTTGTCCAACTCGACCACGAGTCCCCAATCTTCCCCCTCCGTCAGTCCCGACGAGGCCCGTCATCGCCGCGAGTTGCTCCAGGAAAGTCGGGAGCTGGTGATCTCGCGGCTGTCCAAGGTGATCGGCGAGGCCCTCACCAAGATGGGTGACGAGCTGTCGACGCTTGCGCTGGATGCCGACGATCCCAAGGAGCAGGGCCTGCTGCTCGATGCGGTTGACATCGTGCGTCAGCATCGTGGTGAGATCGAGCTGCGCTTTCGACGCTCGTTTACGAATGTCTTCGAGCGCCGTTTGTTCAATCGCAAGGCCGAAGATGTCAGCGCAAGTGCTGCGGGCGGCATGCTTGAGTTGCTCGATGACGCTGAACTGCAGGCCAAGCTTGAGGTGGACAGGCTGGTGCAGCGCAGTCGCGGTCGTCTCGATCCGGACGAGGTGCTTGGCATCCGCGCTCGTCTCGCGGCACTCGTCGATCGTGAGTGGTTCGATGAGGAACGTCATCCGGCATCGCCGGACGCGGTTTTCGAGGCGCTCAAGGATTCGATCGCACCGCTTGCCTCCGAGGCTGGGGTGCGCTCGACCTTGTTGAACGCGTTCGAGCCGCATGTCAGTGTTGAGCTCAATCAGGTCTATCAGTCGGTCAACGACCGTCTCAGGGCTGGGAAAGTGCTCCCGGAGATCCGGCCACGCATCGAAGGCGTTGGCGCCAGCCGCCGCAAGCTTGCAGACCCGGTGAGCGAAACCGCACGCCAGGATTCTGTGCCGGGCGTCAGGCGGCGCGATTCGGGGGACCAGATCGGCGGCGCGACTGCCGGCCAGGGGCTGCCGGCAGGTGCCGCGCAGGCGGTAGCCCAGCTCGATGCCCGAATCGAGGAGCTGCTCGCGGAAATGTCACAGGGCAGCGTCAGCGCCCGCGCGACGGCGACGCAGATTTTGACCAATCCGGATGTGTTCGATGCGCCGCAGGCCCCGCTCGCATCGGCGCCGCCCAAGTTGCTGGAAGCGCTGAGCCGCTTTGCTCCGCCGTCCGGAGCCTTGATCGCCCCGGAACACTTGTTCGAGCAGATTGACTCCGGTGCTCGCGAGAGCGCCTCGCCGCTCGACCAACTGACCGTCGAGATGGTGTCGATGGTGTTCGATTACATCTACACCGATAAGCGACTGGCCGATTCGATCAAGCAGCAGCTGCTCAGGCTCCAGGTGGTCGCAATCAAGGCGGCGTTGATCGACCGCAGCTTCTTTGCGCGGCGACGCCATCCGATGCGCATGCTGATCGATCGCATCTGCGAAGTCGCCGCGGAACCAGACCTGGAACTGGACGCGCACTCTCCGGTCGCGACCGGGATCGAACAGATCGTGGACTCGCTGTTGTCGGGCTTCGACAATGATCTGGCGACCTTCGATCAGGCTCGAGAGCAGGTCGACGATCTTCTCGATCAGGAGCAGCATCGTCGCACCGCCAAACTTGCCCGGATCACCAAGGCTGCCGAACGTGCCGAGGCGGTTCTGCAGGCCTGGAGTGTGGCACGCTCCAGGTTCGTCGATCGGCTCGAGCCGGACACACCGTCCTTCGTCAAAGCGTTCCTGGACCAGTGGTGGTCGATGGTTCTGGCCGAGTGCGAGGTGTCCGGCCCGCAATCCAAGATTGCGCCCCAGGAGGTGCTGGAGCTCGGAGAAATCCTGATCTGGTCGGTGGCGCCAAAATCGCCGGACGAAGTCTCACGCCTGGCCGGTATCGTGCCGCGCCTGATCAAGGGGCTCACCCAGGGGTTGACGGTAGTCAAGGTTCAGGAATCGGATCGCAAGACTTTTTTCGATGCGCTGCTGCAAGAGCACACAAGGGCGATTGCGGCTGCCAAGCAGGGTCAGGTGCCGGCGCGAAACGCGTCGAACCTGCAGCTGGGAAGCGATGGCAGGATCCGGTTCAATCCAGCGACCGATGCGGCGCCGGCCGTCGTTTCTCATGAGCCGCTTGCACAGGCGATCAGCATCGATCTTGCCGAGCTTGGTCGCGGCGACTATATCGAGGTCGACATCAAGGGAGAGGGCGAATTCCTTGCGTTTCGTCTCGCCTGGGTCAGCCCGGCGCAGCAGGTGTTTGTTCTCAGCCGTCATCCTCAGGGTGCGATGTCGCTTGATCGGGTCAAGCTCGTGGCATTGTTCGACCACGGCCGGGCACGCATTGCGCGTCGCGCGATGAGCACCGACAGCGCGATCGCGGCGATCTCCACGACAGATTCCCAGGGGCCGGGCGCCTGAGCACGGTCGATCCGGGCCGGCGGAACATGGCCGCGCGTCATGCGTTCCCATGGAAAAAGTGCGTCACTGGGCTTTCGCATTGCGATCTTGTGCTTTAGCATCGGTCACATGATGATCAGATCACTTCTGGTGGCGCTGCTTGTTTCGTTGCTGGCTGTTGCGGCCTTGCCGGCGCGCGCCCAGCCGGCGTCACCGGGCTCGCCTGCAATGCTGCTGGCGCAAGGGCCGCAGAGCGACTCGATCGCGGTCGCGAACCTGCCATCCGAAGCGAGGGCGACACTCGATCTGATCAAGCGCGGTGGGCCATTCCCGTATTCGAAGGACGGAACGGTATTCGGCAACCGAGAAGGCTTGCTACCGCGCAAACCCCGGGGTTACTACACCGAATACACGGTCAAGACTCCCGGGGCCAAGGACCGTGGCGCACGTCGAATCGTGGCTGGGGGAGACCCGAAGCAGTCCGGTGAGTATTACTACACCGGAGATCACTATCAAAGCTTCATGCGAATCCGCGAGTGAGCAGATGACAGCCTTCACGAATATTCCGCCGCATGCAGTGCTTCCCCTCGGGGCCTACGATCTGGACGAACTGCGCAAATGTGCGTTGCGAGCTGACCAGCGTCTGCTGCAGGCAGATCTCGGAGGTTCGGGAGACAAGGATACGATCGTCGCCAAGCTTGGATCGGAATTCGGATTGCCGGAGCATTTCGGCAAGAATCTTGATGCGTTGTACGACTGCGTCACCGACATGAAGCCGCCGTCTGACGCCGACCAGCCGGGTTTCGTGGTGATTCTGCAGAACTTGCCCCAGAACGACGCGTTCGGTGTCGATGAGCGTAATGCGCTGCTGGATGTATTTCGCGATGCCGCTGAGTTCTTCTATGACAAGGACACTGCGTTCCGGGTGTTTTACTCGGTCGCCCGCGGCGTCTAGCCGCGCGATCGGCGCACCGCTTCAAAGGTCTCCGGCTCTGGCCTGCAAAACCGCGATCGCGGTCAGTCCCGCGGTCTCGGTACGCAGCACGCGCGGACCTAGCCTGGCTGCCTGAAACCCGGCCGCAAGGCAGCTCGACACCTCTTGCGGCGCGAGTCCGGACTCGGGCCCGACCAGCAGATCGATTGCCGTAGCAGCAAGTGGCAAGCCTGACAGTGCGGTGTTCGCGTCGGGCGACAGCAGAATCGCGCCGCGCGCTCGGTCACGTTGCTCTAACCAGCGCTCCAGCGGCACCGGTGCCGCGACTGTAGGCAACAGGTCGCGGCCGCACTGCATGCAGGCCGCCACAACAATGCGTTGCCAGTGCTCAAGCCGGCTGCGCACGCGATGCTCGTCCAGGCGCACGACCGAGCGTTTGGAGAGCAGTGGCTGGATCGCCGAGACTCCGAGTTCAACCGCCTTTTCGATCGTCCAATCCATCTTGTCGGCGCTGGACAGGCATTGTGCGAGCGTGATCGACAGAGGGCTTTCCGGGCAGGGGTCGATCCTGGCGGCGATTTGCAGGCCTGTCTGTTGCGCGGAGTCCTCGGCAAGCAAGGCCTCGAAGCGTCCACCACGACCATCGAATACCTGTACCCGGTCACCAGGGCGCAAGCGCAGGACGCGCGTCAGGTAGTGGCGCTGTTCTTTGCTCGGAGAAAAGTGCGCCCCCGGTTCGAGGCGGGAGTCGATCAGCACACGCGGAATCATCGACGGGCCCAGCGGGGTTGATTTCGGGCTAAGGCAGCAATGCCTTGTAGAAATTGGGCAGCGCGAACAGCGCGCGATGCATCTCCGGATTGTAAAGCTGCAGATCGGTGATGGCGCGCTGTGACAGGCGCTGCGCGATCTGCTCTTCGCTGACCGCCAACGGGTCCAGAGCGTCGGATACGACTGCGAGTCCCCAGTAGGCACCGTACAGCGGGATGTACAGACCGAGCGGTCTGACGACCTTGAACACCGAACCCAAATCGGCAAGCAGCTTACGCACGCGCTCGGGTTGAAAGATCGGCGATCCGATGTGCAGGCTGATCGCGCCGCCGGGGTTAAGCGCACGTTTGGCCATCGTGAAAAATTCCGGCGTGTACAACTTGGCGGCCGGAGTGTCCGGATCGGTTAGATCGAGCACGATCAGATCGAAGCGCTCGCCAAGCCGGGCGGTGAACTCGAAGCCGTCACCGACGTGCACCTGCAGGCGCGGGTCGTCGAACGCACCGCGATGCACTGTGCCGAGGTAACGCCTGGAAATGGCGATGACATCCGCGTCGAGTTCAGCCATCACGACACGCTCGATGCTCGGATGCTTGAGCAATTCCTCACTGGAGCCGCCGTCGCCGCCGCCGATGACCAACGCCGAGCGCGGTGCCGGATGCGCCAGTGCCGCACAGTGCACGATCGGCTCGTGGTAGAAAAACTCGTCCTTCTCCGAGGTCATGTAATACCCGTCGAGCCGGAACAGCTTGCCGAACTGCGGTGTCTCGAAAACCTCGACTGTCTGGTACTGCGAACGAATGGTCTCCAGTCGGCGTTCAGCCCGGTATCCGAATGCGCTGTCATGATTGAGCCACTCGAGCAACAGTTCGTCCGCCTTGCTCGACGGATCGGCCGAGCCGCGCAGGATGCGGTTCGTGTTCTGCTCGGTCGGCGCGAACGCGATGATCAGGTCGTCCATCAGCTTTTCGGCCTTCCAGGAATTGTCGGTCGAAAAGTTGCAGACATAGACGTCAAGCGTGACGCCCGCGCGTTCGGGCCAGGTGTGCAGAGCCAGATGCGACTCGGCGAGCAGCACTGCTCCAGTCACTCCGCCTGGCTGCCCTTCGTAGTCGGGGAAGGTGAAGAACTTGTCGTCGACGATGGTCAGCGTGGCTTCGCCGACCGCGCGCCGGCACAACTGCGCCAGCGCCTGCGCGTCGATCAGCAGGTCCTTCGGGCAATTGCAGCCGTACAGATCAGCGGTGAGATGCAGACCTTGCATTTCAACCCAACCATGGAATCGGTTTCCGGCCCGATATCGGGCGGCTCGCACCGGTGTTGGCGCCATGGCCACGGTGGTGTCGGGCGTCGCGATCGCCAATGGATACAGGCGATCCGGAAATCAGGATTGACGAAAAAGGCCTGACCCGGGCAATCGCCGTCATCAGGCTTTTTGACGAAAAGCTGACGATTATAGCTTGTGTGTCCGACACCGTTGCCGTCTGGACCTTGGGGCTTTGCTAAAATCTCGGGTTTTCTGCGGCGGTGAGTGCAATGACTTCCAGCGATCGTTCGATCTCCAGTTCCGGTGTAGACCCCCGCAGGATGGCAGACGCCATCCGCATCCTGGCCATCGATGCGGTCCAGCAGGCCAATTCCGGTCACCCCGGCATGCCAATGGGCATGGCAGAGATCGCGGTGGCGCTCTGGACCGGGCATCTGAAGCACAATCCAGCCGACCCGCAATGGGCGGACCGCGACCGCTTCGTGCTGTCCAACGGTCACGGGTCGATGCTGTTGTACTCGCTGCTGCACCTGACCGGTTACGACTTGCCGATCGAACAGTTACGCAACTTCCGGCAAC
>JALRBB010000292.1 GCA_023257915.1 Quisquiliibacterium sp.
GGGTGTGGTGGCGCGTGTGCAGTCTGCACTGAAGATCGAGCAGGTCGTCGAGCCTTATATCCGTCCAAAAGCGCTTCGCTACCTCGAAGAGGGCAAGGTCGTGATTTTTGCGGCCGGTACCGGAAATCCGTTCTTCACCACCGATACGGCGGCTGCGCTGCGAGGTGCAGAGATTGGCGCTGAAATCGTGCTTAAGGCCACCAAGGTCGACGGCGTGTACAGCGCAGATCCGGCCAAGGATCCCGATGCCAAGCGCTATCAGAGCATCAGCTTTGACGAAGCGATCTCGCGTCGGCTTAACGTCATGGATGCAACCGCATTCGCTTTGTGCCGCGACCAGCGGCTGCCGATCAAGGTGTTTTCGGTATTCAAGGAAGGCGCGTTGCGCCGGGTCGTCAGCGACGAGGACGAGGGCACACTGGTGCACGTCTGACTGCGCCTCGCCGCCGACATCGCCAATACAGGACCGAACGATGAGCATTGCAGAGATCAAGACAACCGCCGACCAGAAAATGCACAAGTCGATCGAATCGCTCAAGCTTGCGCTGAGCAAGATTCGCACCGGTAGGCCGACGCCGGCACTGCTGGATCATGTTCAGGTGGATTACTACGGCAGCATGTTGCCAATCAGCCAGGTCGCCAACGTGTCGCTGCTCGATTCGCGCACGCTCGGAGTATCGCCCTGGGAGAAGCCGATGGCTGCCGTGATCGACAAGGCGATTCGTGATTCCGATCTTGGCCTGAATCCGGTCCTGATGGGAGAACTGATCCGGGTGCCGATGCCTCCCTTGTCCGAAGAGCGCCGCAAGGAGCTCACCAAGGTGGTACGCAACGAGGGCGAGCATGCGAAGGTGGCGGTTCGCAACCTGCGCCGCGAGGCCAATGACCATCTGAAAAAGCTGCTCAAGGACAAGGAAGTCGCAGAAGACGACGAGCGTCGAGCCCAGGACGATGTACAAAAACTGACCGATCGCTGCATTGTCGAAATCGACAAGCTCCTGGCGGCAAAGGAGCAGGAGATCATGACCGTCTGAATCCTTGATGGCCCGGTCAACGGGTACCGCATCAAGAATTCATTCGGCCGCAAAGCACATGGCCCTGTTCAAAAGCTCCACTCGCAGTATTCCGAATGTCGACGATGTGCCGCGCCATGTTGCAATCATCATGGACGGCAACGGACGGTGGGCGACATCGCGCATGCTTCCGCGGGTGGCGGGGCATGCGAAGGGGGTGGACACCGTTCGTGAGGTCGTCGAGGCCTGTGCCAGTCGCGGTGTGCAGTTTCTGACTCTGTTCGCCTTTAGCTCGGAGAATTGGCGACGGCCGGCAGACGAGGTCTCGATGCTGATGCGCCTGTTCGTGTCGGCGCTCGAACGCGAGGTCGACAAGCTTGCCCGCAATGGCATCCGTCTGAAGGTAGTCGGTGATCTGCAGGCTTTCGAGCCACGCCTGCGTGAACTGATTGCAGCCGGGGTTGAAAAAACCGCTGGCAATGATGGGCTGACCCTAACGATCGCAGCGAACTACGGTGGGCGCTGGGACGTTCTCCAGGCGATGCGCGCACTGCTTGAGAAACGTCCCGAGCTTGCGGCGAATCCGGAAGCAATTGGCGAAGACGAACTAGCCGGACACCTCGCGATGGCGTATGCGCCCGAGCCGGATTTGTTCATTCGTACTGGCGGCGAGCAGCGCATCAGCAACTTCCTGCTCTGGCAGCTTGCGTATACGGAGCTGTATTTCACCGACAAGTTCTGGCCCGATTTCGACGCCCAGGCGCTCGAGCAGGCGTTCGAGTCCTTCCGCATGCGCGAACGCCGCTTTGGGCAAACCAGCGCGCAAGTCGCCGCGTCCAGCTGAGCGAAAGGCGGCGTATCGATGCTCGGCAAGAGAGTGGCGACCGCACTCGTGTTGTTGGCGATCCTGCTGCCAACGATCTTCGTTTTCCCTCCGCTTGCGTGGGGGCTTATCACCTTGGCATTTCTAGGCGTCGCAGCCTGGGAGTGGATTCGTCTTTTGCCGAGCCGCCAGCATGCACTGACCGGCGCCGCTGCCCTGGTGATCGCCGGCTGCCTGATGCTTACCTGGCGGGAGCAAGGGCAGACGTCCGAGTCAGGATTGCTGCTCGGCGCCTCGGTGCTGTCGCTGTTCTGGGTCCTTGCGGGGCCTCGTCGCCTTGTGCGGCAAGACGCTTCATCGGGTGGCGCGCTGCTGGCTTGTGTGCTGCTGTTCGGCTGCTGGGTCGCGCTGTACGAACTGCGGGTACTCGGGGCGGTTCTGCTGCTCTCGTCGATGGCAGTGATCTGGGTGGCGGATATCGCTGCGTATTTCTTTGGGCGTGCGTTTGGGCGTCGCAAGCTCGCTCCGGCCATCAGTCCCGGAAAGAGCTGGGAGGGCGCGATTGGCGGCTTGTTCGCAGTCTCTTTGATCGGAGCAGCCGTCAGCGGCGTGCCGGCGCTGGCTGACTCACTGCCGTCACGTCTGGTGGACGGTCTCGGGCTGCCGTTAGCGCTGCTGGCCCTGATCGGGATCGCGGCGCTGTCGATTGTTGGAGACCTGCACGAGTCTTTGCTCAAGCGAGCGGCCGGCGCAAAGGACAGCGGGACGCTGCTTCCTGGCCACGGCGGAGTACTCGACCGCATCGATGCGCTGATCCCGACGATGCCCGCAGCGCTGCTGCTTTACTTACTCCTGGGATAAATTGCCGATGCAGTCGCTGACCGTCCTGGGTGCGACCGGTTCAATCGGATGCAGCACGCTGGACGTGGTTGCCCGACATCCGGATCGCTATCGAATCTTTGCTCTGACCGGGCGTGAACGTATCGACTTGCTGGCTACCCAGTGTCGCCAGTTTTCTCCGGCATATGCAGTCGTTGCCGATGCGCAGTCGGCCGCGCGTCTTGAGCAGCTGCTTCGCCAAGCGCAATGCCATACCGAAGTCCTGGTTGGCGTTGGGTCGCTCTGCGATGTGGCGGCAGACTCTCGTGTGGATACGGTGATGGCGGCGATTGTCGGTGCCGCCGGCTTGCAACCA
>JALRBB010000319.1 GCA_023257915.1 Quisquiliibacterium sp.
AGCGCAATTCCCGTAAGCACAAGCAATACAGTCTGGTGCTGTCTCAACCATTTACTCAACCATGAATCCGGTTTCTTACCTCGATCTGTCATCCGAATCAAGTTGTAGGAAGCTATTATGGCCAGCGCGAAGGCCAGCAGCCCCAGGATGATGATCCGCGTGCGAGGCAAATGTTGCGCGCCAAGGCCGACCAGCGGCGCCACGACGGCCAGCGACAGTCCAAACGCCCCAGGCAGGATCCCTGCCCTCGCCACGTCGACTCCGAATGCCTGCGCAATGTCTGGCAGCAGCGGCGAGATGGCGAACAGCGTCGCCCCGACCGTGGCGACCGCCAGCATCAGCGCATTGACCAGTCCGGCCCGCTCCGCAATGGCGTCGCGCATCGCTGACTCAGCGCACCAGCTGGTTGATCTCGATGATCGGCTGCAGAACGGCCAGCACGATGACCAGCACGACCGCGCCCATGACCAGGATGAGCGCCGGCTCCAGGATGCCGGTCAGTGCCAGCGCCCGCCGCTCGGTTTCCGACGAAAGGGTCGCGGCAGTGCGTTGCAGCATTGCCGCCAGCTCGCCGGTCGCCTCACCGCTGGCAATCATGTGGATCATCAGCGGCGGGAAGTGCCCGCCAGCCGCCAGCGCCCGTGACAGCGGCGCCCCCTCGCGAACCCGCTCGATCGCATCGTCAACGTTGACCCGCATGGCATCGTTGGACAGCGTCTGCGAACCCGCCTGCAGGGATCGAATCAACGGCACGCCGCTGGCCGCCAAAATGCCCAGCGTCGACGCAAAACGCGCGGTGTTGACACCTCGGATCAGTCGGCCGAACAGCGGCACCGCCAACAGCTGGCCGTGCCAGGCAAGCCGCAGGCTCGACGATCGCAGCGCAAATCGGAACGCAAGCCCGGCCGACGCCAACGCGCCGAGCAGCAGCCAGCCCCAGGTACGCACAAAGTCCGACACCGCGATCAGGCCGACAGTCAGCATCGGCAGCTGCTGGCGGGTCTGCGCGAACACGCCGACCACCTGTGGCACCACATAGGTCAGCAGGGCAACGATCACCAGAATCGCGACCAGCGTGACGATCGCCGGGTAGGTGAATGCGAGCCCGATCCGCTGCGCCAGCGCACTGCGCGCCTCGACATAATCGGCAAGTCGTTCCATGACCACCGACAGATCGCCCGACTGCTCTCCCGCTGCGACCAGTGCCCGGTAGACCTCGGGAAAATCCTTCGGGTAGCGGGCCAGCGCCTGCGCAAAGCTCTGGCCCGCGACAACCTCGCCGCGCACCGCGCTGAATCGCTCGCGCACCGCGGGTCGCTCGGCTTGCTCGATGACCGCACCAAGTGCCTGCTCAAGCGGCAAG
>JALRBB010000485.1 GCA_023257915.1 Quisquiliibacterium sp.
ACGACGGCTTCGGGATCTGAGATGACCGGCGGTGGCGGACAGGCGAAGCGCACTCCCCGGGAACTGGCAGGCTCGTTCGAGCTGGCCGCTGTTCCGGACGGGTTCTATGACGATCCCTACCCGTTTTTTGCGGCGCTGACCGAACATGAGCCTGTCAGGGTACTGCGCGACGGCAGCCTGCTGCTGACCGGCTACGCGGACGTCCTCGCGATGTACCGCAACCCGGTCGCGAGTTCCGACAAGAAGATCGAGTTCAAGCCCAAGTTCGGCGACAGTCCGCTGTACGAGCATCACACCACGAGCCTGGTTTTCAGTGACCCGCCAAGGCACACCCGGGTGCGTCGGCTGCTGATGGGCGCGGTCAACCAGCGGGCAATCGCCCGCATGGAGCAGGGCGTGATCGAACTGGTCGACCGCCTGCTCGATGAGATGGCCGATGCGCGTCGGGTCGATCTGATTGAGTCTTTCGCCAGCCGGATCCCGGTCGAGGTGATCGGCAACATGCTGGCGATTCCGCACGCCGAGCGTGGTCCGTTACGCGGCTGGTCGCTTGCGATCCTGGGCGCACTCGAGCCGGTCCCTTCCGCACAGGTGCTCGCGCAGGGCAACCAGGCGGTCAGCGAATTCAAAAGCTACTTGCAGGGTTTGGTCGCCGATCGCCGCGCCGCGCCGCTCGACCCCGAACTGGACATGCTGTCGCGCCTGATCCTGGGCGAGACTGACGGCGAGCGGCTGAGCGAAGATGAGTTGATCCAGAACTGCATCTTTTTACTCAATGCCGGTCATGAGACGACGGCCAACCTGATCGGTAACGGAATTGAGCTGCTGATGCGCTTTCCGGACGAGCAGCGCCGGTTGCGCAGCGATCCTGCGTTGCTGGCCAGCGCGGTCGAGGAGATGCTGCGTTTCGAGAGTCCGATCCAGATCAATAATCGTCGGCTGCTGCAAGACAGCGAGATCGGTGGCCGGCAGTACCCGGCCGGGACGCTGATCAATATCTTGATGGCGGCGGCAAACCGTGATCCGGCTCAGTTTCCCGATCCTCAGCGTTTCGATGTTGGGCGACGCCCGAACCGGCATCTGGCCTTCGGGCAGGGTGATCATGCCTGTGTCGGCATGAACGTCGCCCGGATGGAAGGCCGGATCGCCGTCGGTCGACTGCTAACCCGCTTTGGCAGAATCGAGCCGGATGGCGACCCGGTGCGCGACCGCAGGGTGCGTTTCCGCGGTTTCACGCGCCTGCCAATCCTGCTCGCCTGATCCGCTGACGCGGCGTTTCGCTACTTGCGTGGCGTGGCGGTTTTACCGCCCGACGGGCTGACGGAGATTTTCGTCAGCATTGAGCAAGCTTGCTGCCCCTAACCTGTACGAGCTCGCACTCGTAAGGCCTGCTGTTTTCGCAAGGCCGGGGGAATCATGTCGCGCCGTCTCGTGATGATCGTCCTGCTCGCCGCACTGCTCGGTGCGGGCGGCCTTGTCTATCGCAATCAATCTGAAAAGCCGCCCGGCAGCGCGCCAGCGCCCGCGGCGGCAGCTGCGTCTGGCGCCAGTGCCGCCAAGGGAGCGGCTCGCGCGCCGGCGGGGCCGGTTCCGGTCGTCACGGCGACCGTCGAGCGTCGTGACCTGCCGGTGATTTTCTCCTCGGTCGGAAGGGCTGAAGCACCCCAGACAGTGACAATTCGCTCGCGCGTTGATGGCGTGATCCAGTCTGTGCAGTTCAAGCCTGGCCAGCAGGTCCGCAAGGGAGACGTGCTGATCGAACTGGATTCACGCCAGATCGAGGCCCAACTGCGGCAGTCGCAGGGCAATCTGGCGCGCGATCAGGCCAATCTGGCCAAGGCTCGCGCCGATCTGGCGCGGTACACCGATCTGGCCGCTCGTAATTTTGTCGCAGCCTCAGCGGTCGACGGCTACAAGGCAGCGGTGCAGGCCGCCGAGGCCATCGTGGCATTCGATCAGGCGGGAGTCGACTATGCCCGGGTGCAGCTTGATCACACGAAAATTCGTGCGCCGATGGATGGCGTCGCCGGTGCGCTGCTGGCGTTCGTGGGCAGCAATGTGAAGGCCAACGACACCACCATCGTCACGGTCAACCAGTTACGCCCGATTCTGGTCTCGTTCGCGGTACCGCAGTCGCAACTGCCCGGTCTGCGTGAACTGGAGGCCAAAGGCGCGGTCAAGGTCAGTGGGGTCGCCAAGGATTCCGGGCAGGCCACACGCGACGGGCGACTCGTTTTTATCGATAACGCGATCGACGCGAGCACTGGAACCATCACGCTGAAGGCGCAGTTCGACAACCTCGACGATGGCTGGACTCCGGGGCAGTTCGTTAATGTCAGCCTGGTCAGCCGAGTGATCCGCGATGCGCTCACCGTGCCGATTGAGGCGATCCAGATGGGGCCGTCCGGCAACATCACCTTCCAGGTGCTCGAAGGCAAGGCACAGGTTCGGCCGGTCAAATCCTTCACGGTGGCTGGCGCGCATGCGGTACTGGGTGACGGTTTCAAGGCGGGCGACAAGCTGGTGGTTGACGGTCAGATGCGCCTGACACCTGGTGCCAGCGTTCGCGAGCGTGG
>JALRBB010000564.1 GCA_023257915.1 Quisquiliibacterium sp.
ACCTCGGGTACCACCGGCAAGCCCAAGGGCTGCATGCATACGCATCGCACGATCGGTCACAACACGGTGGCCGGCGCGCTCTGGCATCACGGTCACGCATCCGATCTGGTGCTGGGCGTCGTGCCGATGTTCCACATCACCGGCATGCAGTTCGCGGTCCATGCCCCGATCTGGCTGGGCGCGACCAACGTCGTGATGCCGCGCTGGGACCGGGAACTGGCCGGAACACTGATCTCGCGCTACCGCATCACGAGCTGGACCAACATCCCGACCATGATCATCGATCTGCTCGGCAGCCCGAACCTGGAACGCTTCGACCTGTCGAGCCTGCAATACATCGGTGGTGGTGGCGCTGCCATGCCGCAGGCGGTCGCCGAGCGGCTCGCCTCACAATTTGGACTGACTTACGCTGAAGGCTACGGCCTGACTGAAACCGCTGCGCCATCGCATTCGAATCCGCCCGACGCGGCCCGACTGCAATGCCTGGGCATTCCCTTCATAGGCACCGACGCGAGGATCATCGACCCGGACTCCCTGCAGGAACTCCCGGCAGGAAGCACCGGTGAGATCATCATCCATGGACCCCAGCTGTTCAAAGGCTATTGGGGGCGCCCGGCGGAGAGCGAGGCGGCTTTCATCACCATGCACGGCAAGCGATTTCTGCGCACCGGCGATCTGGGCCATGTCGATGCGCAGGGCTACTTCTACATCACGGACCGACTCAAGCGGATGATCAATGCGAGCGGCTTCAAGGTGTGGCCGGCCGAAGTCGAAACCATGCTGTTCAAGCACCCGGCCGTGCAGGAGGCCTGCGTGATCGCCACCCGGGATCCCTATCGCGGCGAAGGCGTCAAGGCGATGATCGTGTTGCGAGCCGACGCCCGAAACCGCGACATCGGAGCCGACGAAATCATCGCCTGGGCCAGGGAGCGGATGTCGGCGTACAAAGTGCCTCAGCAGATCGAATTCATCGATGCGCTGCCCAAATCCGGTTCCGGCAAGGTGCTCTGGCGTGTGCTACAGGAACAGGAACTCGGTCGCGCCAGCAACGATTGATCCTGACGAATCCATGCGACTTTCTGACTTCGACTTCGAACTGCCCGACGAACTGATCGCGCAGACCCCCGCGGCCGCACGCCGCGACTCACGCTTGTTGCAAGTCGCTTCAGACACGTTGCGTGACCTGCATTTCTCGCAATTGCCGAGCCTGCTTGCCCCGGGCGATCTGCTCGTGATGAACGACACGCGAGTGATCAAGGCGCGTCTGCTCGGCAACAAGATGCCCAGCGGTGGCCGCGTCGAAGCGCTGGTCGAGCGCATCAGCGGCGAGCACGAGGCGATCGCGATGCTGCGGGCGAGCAAACCAGCCCGGCCGGGAACGCTGCTGGGCTTTGGCGCCGCGACCGCAACAGTGCTCGGACGTCACGGCGACTTCTTCACGCTGCGCTTTGATGCCCCGGTACTCGACGTGCTCGAGCGCGAAGGGCAGCTGCCACTGCCACCGTACATCGAGCACGGCCCGGATGCGCAAGACGATTCACGCTACCAGACGGTCTATGCGCGCGACCCGGGCGCAGTCGCAGCACCGACCGCAGGTCTGCATTTTGATGAGGCGATGCTGCAGGAATTGCGCTCACAAGGGGTGCTGATCGAGTTCGTCACGCTGCACGTCGGCGCCGGCACCTTCCAGCCGGTGCGAGTCGAGGACCTTGCGCTACACCAGATGCACGAGGAACGTTTCATGCTGCCCGAACGAACTGCCGAGGCGATCGGGCAGGTGCGTTCGCAGGGAGGTCGAGTCATTGCAGTCGGGACCACATCGCTGCGCACACTCGAAACCGCAGCGACCAGCGGCGGCCTGGTGGCGGCCTCGTCGGGCGAGACCAATCTGTTCATCACCCCCGGCTACCGCTTCAAGGTCGTCGACGCACTGATCACTAATTTCCATCTGCCACGCTCAACGCTGCTGATGCTGGTCAGCGCATTTGCCGGGGTGCGCACGATCCGCGAGGCCTACCGGCATGCGGTCGAGCAGCGCTACCGCTTCTTCAGCTATGGCGACGCGATGCTGCTCGAGCGCTGCGCTGATGCGCTGGCACAATGAGGGCCGCCCACACGTTTTCCGCACAGCCTTGGCGGGCCAGTCCTGATGCATGAATTCGAAATCCTCGCAACAGACGGCGGCGCCCGACGCGCACGCCTCACCTTGAACCACGGCGTCGTTGAAACTCCGGTGTTCATGCCGGTCGGCACCTACGGTGCGGTCAAGGCAATGTCGCCGCGCGAACTCGACGAGGTCGGCGCGCAAATCATCCTGGGCAACACCTTCCATCTGTGGCTACGTCCGGGCCTGGAGGTGATCGAGCGCTTCGGCGGACTGCACCGCTTTGCTGCCTGGAACAGGCCGATCCTGACCGACTCCGGCGGCTTCCAGGTCTTTAGCCTAGGCGCGATGCGCAAAATCTCTGAGCAAGGCGTCAAGTTCGCCTCCCCAATCAACGGCGACCGGCTGATGCTGTCTCCCGAAGAATCGATGCGAATCCAGACAGTACTCGATTCGGACATCGCGATGATCTTCGACGAGTGCACCCCGTATGAAGTCGATGGCGTTCCGACCTCCGCGCAACAGGCCGCCGACTCGATGCGCTTGTCGCTGCGCTGGGCTCAACGTTCACGCGACGAATTTGACCGCCTTGGCAACCGCAATGCCCTGTTCGGCATCGTCCAGGGCGGCATGTTCGAATCGCTGCGCGACGAGTCACTCGCCGGCCTGACCGAAATCGGTTTTGACGGCTATGCGATCGGCGGGTTGTCGGTCGGAGAGCCCAAGCCCGAGATGCTGCGAATCCTCGCGCACACCGCACCGCGCCTGCCGGCGCACCGGCCGCGTTACCTGATGGGTGTGGGCACACCCGAAGATCTGGTCGCCGGGGTGAGCGCCGGCATCGACATGTTCGATTGCGTGCTGCCGACCCGAAACGCCCGCAATGGCTGGTTGTTCACGCGCTTTGGCGACCTGAAGCTGCGCAATGCCCGCTATCGCCAGGATGAGCGCCCGATCCAGCCGGGCTGCGCGTGTCACGCATGCACCCACTTTTCTCGCGCCTACGTGCATCATCTACAGCGCATCAACGACATTCTCGGTGCGCGCCTGGCAACGATCCACAACCTGCATTACTTTCTGTCGCTGATGCAACAGATGCGCACCGCGATCGAACGCGCATCGCACGAGCCAGGATCCTTCGAGCGCTGGAAGGCAGGCTTTCACGCCGACCGGACCAGCGGAGTCGACTGACCCCCGGCCAGCTATAATTCGCGCTTCACATGGAGAAAAAACGTGCTGATTTCAACGGCTTACGCGCAAAGCGCTGGTGGTTCCACCGAGCAGCAGATTTTCGGCTTCCTGCCGATCATTCTGATGTTCGTGGTGCTGTACTTCCTGATGATCCGTCCCCAGATGAAAAAGTCCAAGGAGCATCGCACGATGCTTGAGGCACTGAAGAAGGGCGACGAGGTTGTCACCGCGGGCGGCCTGGTCGGGCGCATCAGCAAGGTCGGCGAGAGCTACGTCACGCTGGACGTCGCCGGCACCGAGATGCACTTCCAGAAGGGTTCGATCCAGGTCCTGCTGCCAAACGGCACAATCAAGGCCCTTTGAGTCCGTCTCCGTTCGCTCGCGCGCGACGCGCCGGCGCCATCAGGCACCGGCGTCTCTCCGGTCGCCGGCGCAGCACGCCTTCGCAGCACCTCCCCATGGTCCAACGATGAACCGTTACCCGATCTGGAAATACGCGGTGATCGCCGTCACGCTAGTGCTCGGCCTGCTGTACACGCTCCCGAACTTCTTCGGCGAGTCTCCGGCGGTCCAGGTCTCCAGCGGCAAGGCCACGCTCAAGCTCGATGAGCGCATGCTCGGCCGCATCGACAAGGTGCTGACAGAATCGCGCATCGAGACGCGCGGCGGATTTTTCGATGGCAATTCGGTCAAGTTTCGCTTTGCCGACACCGACACTCAGCTCAAGGCTCGCGACGCAATCGACAAAGCCTTGAACACTGATCCGGCCGATCCGCTTTACATCGTCGCGCTGAACCTCTTGTCCGCGTCGCCCGACTGGCTGACCAGCCTGCACGCGCTGCCGATGTACCTGGGCCTTGACCTGCGCGGCGGTGTCCATTTCCTGCTGCAGGTCGACATGAAGCAGGCGCTCGCCAAGCGCCTGGACAACGCCGCGACCGACGTGCGCTCGCTGATGCGCGAAAAGAGCATCCGGCATGCGGGAATTTCGCGCTCAGGCTCGTCCATCGAGCTGAGCTTTCGCGACGCCGATACCCGGACCAAAGCCGCCAGCGCGATCGCCGACGCGATGCCAGGCATGATCGCCACTGAGGCCGGCAGCGAGCAGACCCTGAAGCTGGTGATCGCGCTACGCCCGCAGACTGAGCGCGAAGTGCTCGACACCGCGCTCAAGCAGAACATCACCACACTGCACAACCGGGTCAACGAACTCGGCGTGGCCGAGCCAGTCATCCAGCAACAGGGCGCCGACCGGATCGTCGTGCAGCTTCCGGGCGTGCAGGACACCGCCAAGGCCAAGGACATCCTGGGGCGCACCGCAACCCTCGAGGCACGGCTCGTCGACGGCAGCGTCGAAGCGCAGAACGCGCTGCTCGGCAATGGCCCGGTCCCATTCGGCTCGGAACTATTCAAGGTCGGTCGCGGCGCGCCAGTCGTGCTGCGCAAGCAGATGATCTTCTCCGGTGAGCAGCTGACCGGCGCGCAGGCCACCTTCGATGAAAACCAGCGCCCGGCGGTCGGCAT
>JALRBB010000008.1 GCA_023257915.1 Quisquiliibacterium sp.
GGTGCGCTGCTGCCCGAGGGTTTCCGATGGATCTCCTTGACTTGATCGATCTGACGCAGTCGGTCCTCGACGGCGTGCTGTTCGGTGCGACTTACTCGCTGATCGGCATCGGGTTCACGCTGATCTTTGGCGTGATGCACAAAATCAACCTGGCGTATGCGGCGGCATCCGTGGGTGCGGCCTACCTGAGCCTGATCGTGGTGAGCCATGTACCGGTGCCGGTCGTTTACCTCGTTGCGGCATTGATGGGGGGCGTGCTCGGCTGGCTGGTCTATCTGATCTGCTTTCGCTTTCTGCCACTTAGCAATCCGCTTGCCACGCTGATGTCCACCGTGGGCATGCTGCTGGCGATCGAGGAGCTGATCTCGCATCTGACTCAGGGCATGCCGATGAACTACCCGGCGATGTTTCAGAGCGCCAATATCGAAATCGGGTCGTTCTTCATCCGAGGGGATCTTCTGTTCGTATTCCTGATCGGATGTGTGGCAATGGTGGGGCTGACCCAATTGCTCAAGCGAACCCGGCTAGGCCTTGCAACCCGCGCCGTGGCCCAGCAGCCGGTCGCCGCGCAGTTGTGCGGCATGGGTATCAATTCCACCAACGCCAGCACCTTTGTCATTGCCGGTCTGCTCGGCGGTACTGCTGGCGCAATGGCCGGCGCGGCCATCGGTGTGCTCTCCCCGCTGCTCGCGCTGCCGTTGACAGTCAAGGGACTGGTCGTCACCGTGATCGGCGGACTGGGCAGTATTCCGGGTGCGATCGTTGCCGGCTTGATCGTGGGCGGGGCCGAGAACCTGTTCCAGTTCATCCGCGGCGTCAGTGAGCGTGACATTTACGTGATGCTGCTGTTATTCGTTTTCCTGGTGTTTCGCCCGGGCGGTCTGTTCTCGCCGCCTGGCGGTCGCGACTGACGAGCGGGAGGCGAAAGATGGACTTCTATCTCGGTCTGGCGCAGGTCATCGGCATCCACACGCTGCTCGGCCTGTCGGCCTGGTGCGTGTTGCACACCGGCCAGGTCAGTCTCGCGCAGGGCGGTTTCTTCGCGATCGGAGCCTACGTCGCAGGCATGCTGACCTCGATGTGGCATTGGCCGCTCGCGCTAGCGCTCCTGACTGGAGCTGCGATCGCCTGCGTGGTGGCGATTGCCGTGGGTTTTCCCGCGATGCGCGTCAAGGGTTTGATGCTGGTGGTCGCAACCACCGCGTTCGCAGAGATCGTTCGACTGGTCTTTTTCAATCTGGAGTGGCGTATCGAGACCCCCGAGGGGGTGGTCGGTCCGAACGGCAGTCTTGGCTTTGGCGGCATCCGCTACTTCCCGAGTAACGGTTGGTCCGCATTCGAGGTCAATGCACTGATCTGGTCGCTGGTTGGTGGCGTTCTGCTACTGCTGTGGTGGTTTGACCGCTCGCGAGTCGGCACGCTCTGGCGCGCGGTCGGTGAGGATGAAATTGCAGCGCAAAGTGCCGGGATCAACCTGACCGCCACCAAGGTGTCGGCATTCGGCATCGGTGGAGCGATTGCTGGTCTTGCCGGTGGGGTTTTCGCTCACTACACAACCCACATCGAGCACAGCAATTTCGGCATCCTGCTGGCAACCTTTGCAATCGCCTATCCGATCCTGGGCGGGCTGGCGAGCCTGGCCGGCACGCTGTTTGCGGTGATCTTCATCC
>JALRBB010000047.1 GCA_023257915.1 Quisquiliibacterium sp.
CAGCGCATTCATCCGCAGGCAGGCGTCGATCAGTGCACGACGTGCGTCGTTCTCGGTCGCGGGTTCAGTGGGTGCGGTCGCGCCCGCCGTCAGTTCAGTCATGCGGCCCCTCCTCCAAGCAGCTTGGCGATCGCGTCGGACCTTGCCGGAATCACGCCGCGCTCGGTAACCAGCGCGCTGACCAGCCGGGCCGGCGTCACGTCGAACGCCGGGTTCGCGGCCGGGCTGTGGTCCGGCGTCACCTGGACCTCGCGAAGTCCGCCCTGCTCGTCCCGACCGAGCAGGTGAGTCACCTCGCGCGCGCTGCGCTCCTCAATCTCGATCAGTTCGCCATGCGCGCAGAGCGGATCGATCGTTGAGATCGGGCAGGCGACGTAAAACGGCAAACCGTTGTCGTGCGCGGCCAGCGCTTTCAGATAAGTGCCGATCTTGTTGGCCACGTCACCGTTGGCCGCCACCCGGTCGCAACCGACGATCACCGCATCGACACGGCGCTGACGCATCAGTAGGCCGCCGGCGTTGTCGACGATCACCGTGTGCGCGACACCGCGCTCGCGCAACTCCCAGGCGGTCAGGCTCGCACCCTGGTTACGCGGACGGGTCTCGTCGACCCAGACATGCACTGGCACGCCCGCCTCGTGCAGCGCGTAGATCGGAGCAAGCGCGGTGCCATGGTCGACCGTCGCGATGCGCCCGGCGTTGCAATGCGTGAGCACCTGCAGCGCTCGCTCGCCGGTGACCAGTGGTTGCAGCAGCGCGGCCGCGTGCCTGCCGATCGCGGCATTGCAGGCGACATCCTCGTCGCAGATCGCGCCCGCCTCGTGCCATGCTGCGGCCGCACGGTCAGATTCATGCAACGAACTGACCAGGCGCACTACGCGCTCAAGCGCCCAGCGCAAGTTCACCGCGGTCGGTCTGGTCGCCAGCAGCCTTGAGTGTGCCGCCTGCAAGCCCTGGTCACTCGCATCGGACCTCAGCGCAAAGGCCAGTCCGTAGGCCGCGACCGCGCCGATCAGCGGCGCGCCGCGCACCTGCATCGTTACGATGGCCCGCGCGCAATCCTGCGAGTCTGCGAGTTCGATCGCGACCGTCTCGAACGGCAACCGGGTCTGGTCCCAGGTGTGAAGGCGCTGGTCATCGTCCAGCCAGAGCGTGCGAGCCATTGCGGATTGTCCTGGCATGAAGCGATGACGCCCCCCTTATGCCGGCGCCTGCGTCGAAACCTGAAGTTACACTGGCCTGATTGTAGGGGACGGTTCGGGCCAAAACCTCAGCGCCCCCCGGTCACGTCCAGGATCGAGCCGGTGGTGTAGGAGCTCTCGGTCGACATCAGCCACAGCACCGCGGCTGCCACCTCGTCGGGCGTGCCGCCACGCTGCATCGGCACCATGTCCTTGAGACGATCGACCCGACCGGGCTCGCCGCCACTGGCATGAATGTCGGTGTAGATCAGGCCGGGACGCACCGCGTTCACCCGAATGCCTTCGGCAGCCACCTCCTTGGCCAGCCCCAGCGTCATCGTATCGATCGCCCCCTTGGACGCGGCATAGTCGACATACTGACCAGGTGCGCCAAGTCGCGATGCGCCCGACGACAGATTCACGATGCTTCCGCCCTTGCCGCCATGACGGGTTGACATCCGCCTGACCGCCTCGCGAGCGCACAGGAAGCTGCCAATCACATTGGTCGTGAACATTTTCTCGAGCCGTGCCAGATCAAACTGGTCGACGCGTCGGGCCGGGGCAACGATGCCGGCGTTGTTGACCAGCGCATCGAGCGTGCCGAGTTCCCGATCGACGGTCTCGAACATCGCCAGGATGTCCTTTTCACTGGCGACATCGGCGCGCACCGCAATGGCACGACCGCCGGTCTTTTCGATCGAACGCACGATGCCGCCCGCGGTCGCCTTGTTGTCGCGATAGCTGATCGCCACCGCGTAGCCCTGCTGCGCTGCCTGCAGCGCACATGCGGCGCCGATCCCGCGACCACCACCAGTGATCAATACGACGCGCGACGCGCGCTCTTGACTGCCACTCATCGATCTCCTCCGAATCGAAACTCCGCGACCAGCCGCCCGTTGCGCCAACGGCCGGCAATGATTTCCCCCTGCGATGTATACACCCCCATCGCGGCGCTGATGTTGACCTGATGCGTGACCAGCATCACGTTGCCCGCCGGCTCCAGACTCGCCGCGAAATCGAACACTTGTCTGGTCTGCTGCTGCTCGCTCGAGTAGTCGGCAAAAAACGAATTCAGTGCCGGCCAGTCCTGATAGTGGCCAAACGCGAGTTCGGCGGTCTCCCGACAGCGACACCACTGGCTCGAGCGCACACCCGCGAAGCGAATGCCGACCTTGTTCAGGGCGGAGCCGATCGCCCGCGCCTGGTCACGCCCGGCTTGCGACAGGTTGCGCTGCGTGGCGCAGTCGCCAATGCGAAAGTTCGGCGGATCACCGGTGCCGGCAACCGTCTGAGCGTGACGCATCATCAGCAGGTAGCCACCTGCCTGCAAACGCCTTGCCGCGTCGGCAAGGTCCACCGACTGCGGCTGCGCCGCGCTGGTCGCAGGTATCGCCAGCAAAAGCACCAGGCACGACACCAATAATCGTCCCAGCATTGATGCGCTCATCGTTTCGGATCTCATGCGTGATTGTTCGATTTCAGCTCATGGTCCGCCCGGAACATCGGATGCACGCAATCCGGATCGGACCGTCAGGGAAAAAGCAGCATCCCGCTCCTAGAATAGGGCAAGACATCGGAGTTAGGCATGAAAAAAACCCTTCTCGGCCTTGTGATCGCGATCGTCGCCGTTGTCGGCGCGACAGTTTGGTGGATGCAGGCAAACCTGGACGATCTGATCGGCAAGGCGATCACGCATTACGGATCGGCGATGACCGGTGCCAAGGTCAGTGTCGGTTCGGTCGAGTTGCGCGCCAAAGAAGGCCGCGCGATCGTGCGTGATTTGCGAGTCGGCAACCCACCGGGGTTCAAGACCACGCATGCACTGCTGGTGCAGGAACTCGAACTTGCCATCGACATGTCCAGCGTGCGCGGCGAGGTCGTCACGATCCCCAAGATTCTGATCCGCGCCCCTGACCTCATCTACGAGAAGGCTGGCGAGGCCAGCAACTTTGGCGCCATCCGAACGAACATCGCCACTTATCGTGGCAAAGAGCGCACAGCGCCGGGCAGCGACACCAACAAGAGCGGCTCGCGGGCAAAGAAACTGATCATCGGCGAGTTGCGGCTCACCGAAGCCCATGCAAACGCCAGCGCCACCTTCCTGGAAGGCAAGACGCTAGCCGTCAAAATCCCGGACATCGTGCTGCGTGATCTCGGCAAGGACAAGGGCGGGGTGCTGCCGGGTGAACTGGGGCAGGAAGTCGTACAGACGCTCGAACGACAGCTGACCGCCTCGTTCGGACTTGAGGGCATGCCCAAGCCGGTCGGCGAGGCTGTGGACAAAGCCAAGGACGCGCTCAGGAACCTGCTTTCCAAGTGATCCTGGCAGCCGGGGCAATTGCATCGACACGGCCGACGCGGCGGCACTGACGAATTCGCCCCCTGTTCTCAGTCCGCGTAGCGCAGGCGCTGGATCAGTCGGCGATCGCGCTTGGTCGGACGTCCGCGCTCGATCGCGTCGGCCGGCTCGGCCTGCATGGCCCGCCTGGCTTGCTCCTCGACCCGATCGCGGATCGATTCGGCCGTTTCCTCGTAAAGCTTCTGGGCCACCGGAGCCGGGCCGCGCTGTTCCGACAGTCCCTCGATACGCACGACACGCACATACCCTCCGGCGCGAATGCTCAGTTGATCGCCGACCCTGAGCGTACGCGACATCTTGACCTTGTCGCCGCCGAGCAGCACATGCCCTGCCTCGATCGCCTCCTGCGCCAGCCCCCGGGTCTTGAAAAAGCGGGCGGCCCACAGCCATTTGTCGATTCGCACACCGCCCGGATACCCGGTTCCGGGAGCGTCCAGAGCCCCGCCGCTCGCCGGTGATCCTGCCGCGGGGGTACGACGACTCATCAGCGTGAGGCTGCCGGCATCGCGACGCCGGCCAGGCGCGGACTCGGTTTCAGATTCATCGTCATTTGCACCACGCCGGCGACCAGTCCGACCAGCACCGATGATTTCCAGGCCCACTCATAAGAACCCAAGGCGCTGTAGATGACGCCGCCGCCCCAGGCTCCGAGGAAGGAGCCGATCTGGTGGCTAAAGAACGCAATGCCCGACAGCGTCGCCACGTAGCGCAGTCCGAACAGATGGATCACAAGGCCGTT
>JALRBB010000051.1 GCA_023257915.1 Quisquiliibacterium sp.
CCCAGTTCATCCGGTCGACCTGCCGCAGCGCCAGTTCGCTCGGAGAGGCCTGGCTGACCGCGAACCCCGCGGTACTGAGCCGGTCGCTCAGGTCTTGCAGGGTCTGTACGTCAGACATTTCGAAGCCGAAAAACGACATGCCGTCCTGCCGCGCTGGATGCACGAAAAATCGTGCGGCCCGCTCATCCATCCGCAGTCCGAGATGACCGCCGCCGAGAGCGCAGGCCTGCATGCCCAGAAAGCCGGCCGAATAGTCGCGCCAGTCGTCCGGTCGTCGGGCGGCGATGCCGAAATAACCCAACTGCGTCGGACTGGCTCCGGTCACTTGCCTTTTTCCTGGTCGAGGATGCCTTCGTAGCGCGTGCGAAGTTCGCGCTTGAGCACTTTGCCGCTGGGGTTCTTCGGTAGCGACTCTGCGAACAAGACTTTCTTCGGAACCTTGAAATGCGCGATGTGCGCACGACAATGGGCGATCACGTCGTCCTCGGATAGCGCGACGCCGGCCTTCGGCACGATCACCGCGGTGACCGCCTCGATCCAGTACGGATGCGGCAAGCCGATCACCGCCACTTCAGACACACCGTCGAGCCGGTAGACCGTTTCCTCTACCTCACGACTTGCGACGTTTTCGCCGCCAGTTTTGATCATGTCCTTTTTGCGATCGACCACCGTGATGTAGCCCTCGTCATCGATGGTTGCCAGATCCCCGCTATGGAACCAGCCGCCAGCAAAGGCTGCTGCAGTGCGTTCCTCGTCATGAAAGTAGCCGGTCAGCAGCTGCGGCGAGCGATGCACGATCTCGCCGACTTCGCCCGGCTTCACGTCATTCATGTTGTCGTCGACCACCCGGGTCTCGACGTTGAGCACCGCGCGCCCGGCCGAGCCGGCCTTGCGCAGCTGGTCCTCGGGCTTGAGCACCGTGGCCAGTGGTGCGATTTCGGTCTGTCCGTAGAAGTTCCACAAGCGGATCTTGGGCAGACGCTGTGCGATCTCCTTCAGAACCGCCACCGGCATGATCGCGGCGCCGTAGTAGCCCTTGGCGAGCGCCCCCAGGTCGCAGGTGTCAAATAGTGGCGAGCGCAACAGCGCGATCCAGATCGAGGGCGGCGCGAAGAACGAGTTCGCGCGATGTTTCGAGAGCAGCGCCAGGATGTTGTCCGGCGTCGGCTTGCCAGTGATGACGTTGGTTGCTCCGACGTACACGCCAGGACCCAGGAAGACGTCGAGCTGGGCGCAGTGATACAGCGGCAGCGCATGCACCAGCAGATCATTTTCGGCGATCTCGCCTTCGATCACACAACTGACGTACTCCCAGAGCACCGCTTCATGGGTCAGCATGGCGCCCTTGGGTAGTGACTCGGTGCCGCTGGTGTAGATGATCTGCAAAAGGGCAGAGGCTTCGATTGCGACCGCAGGCGCCGAATCGTCCGGCGAGAGCAGCGCATCGAAGCCCGCCAGTTCCGCATCGGGCTGTGCCGGGTCTTCGCCGGGTAGCCAGATCATCCGCTCGACCGAGGTGTCCAGATGCGAGGCAGCACGGCCGAGTTCGACCATGTCGGGGCCGACGCACAGCAGCCGCGCGCCTGCATGGCGCAGGATGTAGGCGCACTCCTCGGCGTTCAGCATGAAATTGATCGGCACCAGCACCGCGCCCAGCCTGGCCAGTGCGAAACGCATCGCGGCAAAGGCATGCGAATTGCGCGAAAGCACCGCGACCCGCTCACCAGCCGTCACGCCGATGTCAGCCAGGCCGTTGGCCAGTCGGTTGCAGATCCGGTCAAACTCGGCGTAGGTCCAGCGGATGTCACCACAGACGATCCCGGTTTTGTCCGGGAATCGGGCAGCCGTGCGGCGCAGGATGTCTCCGAGCGTATGGCGGCGGGAATCGGCGGTCATCAGGTTCTCCGTGGATGCGTACAGTCGGATGCGCGGGCGGATCAGGCTCGGGCTGCGTCTTCGAGCACCAGGTCGGCACCCTTTTCAGCTACTGCGACGACCGCTGCGTTCGTGTTACCGGAGACGACGGCCGGCATCACGGATGCATCGATGACCCGCAGTCCATCCAGCCCGCGAACCCGCAGCCGCTCGTCGACGACCGAGCGCGCGTCGGTTCCCAGCCGGCAGGTCGACGTCGGGTGATAGACGGTTTCGCCAGTGGCCAGGATGAAGTCGAGCCACTCCTTGTCGGATTGCACCGAGGGGCCGGGCATCCGCTCCTCGATCACGTAGCTGGACAGCGGCGGGGTGGTGACGATCTTGCGCAGCAGCTTCATGCCATCGACCATCGTGCGTTGTTCGTTCTCGGTACTCAGGTAGTTGTAGTGGATCATCGGCGCTTGCGCCGGGTCGGCACTGCGCAGGCGTACCCAGCCGCGCGACTCGGCCTGCAGCTGGGACATCGAACAGGTGAAGCCCGGAAACTTGTCGAGTACGCCACCGCGCTTGGCCACCGAGAAGTTGATGAAGTAGTACTGCGCATCCGGGCGTGTGAGCTCCGGGCGGGTGCGTGCGAACGCGGCGGCGTAGCCGGCGCTGACTGTCAACGGGCCGCGCCGCCCGAACAGCCACTGCAGTCCGACGCGCATCTGGCCCCACCAGCTTGCCATGTCGTCATTGATCGTGATCGGCTTGTTGCAGCGCCAGAAGCTGCGCACGTACAGGTGGTCTTGCAGGTTCTCGCCAACCTCGGGAGCGTCCAGCACCACCGGGATGCCAAGCGCCTGCAGCGCCGCCCCCGGGCCCACCCCCGAAAGTTGCAGCAATTGCGGCGAGTTGAATGCGCCGCCGGCCAGGATCACTTCGCGCGCCATCGCGCGTTGCGTGGCGCCATTCTGGGTGTATTCGACGCCAGTCGCACGGCTGCCCTCGAAGAGCACCCGGGTGGCCAGTGCCTCGGTCTCGACCCGCAGGTTCGAGCGCTTTTCGGCCGGACGCAGATATCCGACCGCGGTGCTGATCCGCCAGCCATTGCGCAGATTCGCCTGGTAATAGCCGGCGCCTTCCTGGCTGGCGCCGTTGAAGTCGTCGTTGCGTGGCAGCCCGTTGGCTTGTGCAGACGCGATGAATGCATCGCACAGCTCATGCTTGTCGGGAAGGTCCGAGACTTTGAACGGACCGCCGGTGCCGTGCCACTCGTTCGGGCCGCGGCTCTGATCCTCTGCCTTGATGAAATAGGGCAGCAGGCCCGCGTAATCCCAGCCTGGCACGCCCCACAGGTCGAAGTCCTCGCGCTGGCCGCGGATATACACCAACCCATTGATGGAAGATGATCCGCCCAGAACCTTGCCGCGCGGCGTGAAGATTCGGCGCTCCCCGAGTCTTGGCTCGGGCTCGGACTCGTACGACCAGTTGACACGCTTATCGTTGAACAGCTTGCCGTAGCCCAGAGGTATGTGAATCCACGGATTTTTGTCGCGCGGCCCGGCTTCCAGAAGCAGCACCGAGTATTTGCCGTTGGCGGTCAGGCGGTTCGCCAGGACGCAGCCGGCCGATCCGGCGCCGACGACGATGTAGTCGTATGTGTTCATCCGCTCTCTTGTCCCTGAAGGTGGGTTGGACAGGCCTTGCGCGACTGGCCCTGGTTCGCGTGGGTCGGTCACGTTGGCGAAAGTGTACCGGCACAGCGGCCGGGGGCGCAGCGACGCGGCAGGCGAGTGTTGCTCGACTACAATCGATCCGTCTTTTGTGCGTCCTGCGTGGGGCGCAAGCCAACCGGGAGCCGACATGTTCACGCCGCAGTATCGCGACGGCGACAAGCCCTTGCATGCCTATTTGCGCGGACACGCGCGCAGCCAGCCGAATCGGATTGCGTTCATCTGGTACGGGCGCGAGATCAGCTACGCCGAGCTTGACCGGCTGAGCGACGCGTTTGCCGCCTGCCTGGCCGGACTAGGGGTCGGGCCCGGTGACCGGGTCGCGCTGTTCATGCAGAACTGCCCACAGTACATCATTGCGCATTTCGGCATCCAGAAGCTCGGTGCGATCGTCGGTCCCTGCGGTCCGCTGTTCAAGGCGCAGGAGTTGCAGTACCAACTCGAGGATCTCGGCGCGCGGGTCATCGTCTGTGCCGACAACCTGTATCCGGTGCTCGAGCAGGTGCGTGAGCGCACCGCGATCGAGCATGTGTTCGTGACCAGTTACGGCGAGATGCTGCCACCGAACCCGACCATCGCGGTGCCTGACGAAGTCAGCGCTGCTCCGATTGCGGTGACCGGTGCCATCGATCTGCTGCCGGCGTTGCAGGCGGCGAATGCCGGCAGCGCACCGGTTGTGCCGGTCTCGATGGACGATGTCTCGTTGATGACTTACACGTCGGGCACCACCGGTCTGCCCAAGGGTGCGATGCTCAGCTATCGCAACGCGCTGTTCAAGTCCTCGTGTGCAGCCGACTGCAACGGTGTCGAGGCGGACGCGGTGATTCTCGCGATTGCGCCGATGTATCACATCGCCGGCATGCTGATGGGCATCGACGTGACGGTCTACACCGGTACGACCACGGTGCTCTTGTATCGGTTCGATCCGCTCGCGGTCCTGCAGGCCATCGACCGCTACCGGATCACCTGGTGGTACAGCATGGCGCCGATGAACCTGGCTGTGATGCAGCATCCGCAGGCTGCGCAATACGACCTGTCGTCGCTGAAGGTCAATCCGGCGACCAGCTTTGGCATCGTGCTGACCGAACCGCTGGCCCGTCAGTGGCGAGAGTTCACCGGTGGATGTGCGATCTTCGAGGCGGCGTATGGCCTGTCCGAAACCCACACGATGGATACTTTCATGCCGCGCGATGCGATTCGCTGGGGAACACAGGGCACTCCTTGCCCTGGCGTGGAGTTCCGCATCATCGACCCTGACAGCGGCGAAGAACGGCCGCGCGGCGAACTCGGCGAGATCGTGCTGCGCAGTCTGGGCTCGTTCAAGGGATACTGGAACAAGCCCGAGGCCACCGCGCGCACGCTGCGTGACGGTTGGGTGTACACCGGCGACATGGGCAAGCTGGATGCAGACGGCTATCTCAGTTTCGTTGGCC
>JALRBB010000062.1 GCA_023257915.1 Quisquiliibacterium sp.
GACCTGAAGGGCGATCGTGCGGCAGGCCGCCGTTTCGTTGAGTCGCTGCAGGTCTTTTCTCATCTCGCCAATGTGGGCGACGCGAAATCCCTGGTGATTCATCCGGCATCGACGACCCATTTCCGGATGGATGATGCGGCACTCGCGGCTGCCGGCATTGGCCAGGGCACGCTGCGCTTGTCGGTTGGCCTTGAGGACCCGGACGATCTGATTGCCGACATGAAGCGCGCATTTCGCGCCGCCGAAAAAGGCTGACGAGGCGAGGAGACCGCATGTTCATTCAAGTCGACGGTCGCAAGGCCTACGCATATACCGGCGGCAAGACCTTTGACGCTTCGCTACCCTGTGTGGTGTTCGTGCACGGTGCGCAGCATGATCACAGCGTCTGGATCCTGCAGTCGCGCTACCTCGCGCATCATGGCTATGCCGTGCTGGCGGTGGATCTGCCGGGTCATGGCCGAAGCGAGGGCCCGGCCTTGAGCAGCGTCGAAGCGATGGCCGACTGGACGATCGCCTTGATCCGTGCCGCCGGCTGCAGCCAGGCGGCGATCATCGGGCACAGCATGGGCTCGCTGATTGCACTCGAGGCCGCCGGTCGCCATCCAGAGCACGTCAGTCGTATCGCGCTGGTCGGTGCGGCGTTTCCAATGAAGGTTTCCGACTCGCTGCTCGAGGCGACCCGCAGCGACGAGCCCCGCGCCATGGAGATGATCAATCTCTGGACACATAGCGCAATCACGCATCGGCCTGGCAATCCTGGACCGGGCTTTTCGGTGTTCATCGAAAACCTGAGACTGATGCAGCGCCAGGCCCCCGGCGTGTTGCACACCGACTTCAAGGCCTGCAACGACTACCAGGCCGGATCTGAGCGGGCAACGCAGGTGCGCTGCCCTGCTCTTTTCGTACTCGGTGAACGCGACCAGATGACGCCGCCACGCGCAGCGCGCAGTCTGATCGAGGCGATTGCAGACAATCGTGTGGTCACGATACCGCGCTGCGGACATGCGTTGATGGCCGAACGACCGGATGCAGTGCTCGATGCGCTCAAACCCTTCCTGATCGCGACGCGTACGCAACAGTCCGCAGCCTGATTCTGGGAAGGAGTTTGCTCAGTTGCGCGAGGCGAGCTCCATCAAGGACTTTGACAGCAGTTCCGGCTCGAACGCGAGCGGATCCAAAGCGTCGTGCGCTGCGCCACCAGTTCCGCTCCAGATCCGATTGAACAAGGGTCGCAACGCTTGTTGAGCGCCTCCCTGCGCCAGCATCCAGCTCTCTTCCCAGAGGGTTCCCGCCTCGAAGATCGTCGGATCGTCGGTTCGCCAAAGTCGCTGCAAATAACCGAGTTCGACCAGCACTTCGATCGTTTGCCTGGCGCGGAACGCGTCACCGCCGAACAGCGCGCGAAATTCGCTCGCAAACACCGGAATCTCGCCGGCCTGCGTCGCACGCATTATTCGCTCGAGCACGCACCGTGACAGCCAGAATCGGGCGGCTGGAGTCTCGGCCAGCGTCAAGGGCTGCGCTTGCGACCAGGCCGGCAGGCTTGCGACAACCAATGCGCCCCCCAAGACCGTGAGCCACAAAAGAAAGATCCAGATAAAGAAGATCGGCAGCGCCGCAAATGCGCCGTAGACGATCGTGTATGTCGGCAGGCGCGCCAGCTGCACTCCCATGCCACGCTTGAGCAATTCCAGCGTCAGCGCGGCGACAATTGCCCCAAGCAAGGCGTCGCGCCAGCCAACCGGCGCGTTAGGCACCATCCGATACAGCAAGGTCAGACCGCCGATCGTCGTCAACCAAGGCAGCAGCGCGACCCAGGCGGTCTTGAGCGCGGGCAGGCTCACACCCGACAGCCATTCGGAGAACACCAGCGTATTGACCGCCGTGCCTGCCGCCAGCAGCACTGGCCCGAGCGTCAGAAAGGTCCAGTAGATCGTCATTCGCCGAACCAGACTGCGCGGGCGACCGGTCTCCCAGAGACGGTTCAACGTATCGTCGATGGTTCGCAAGGCCGAAAACGCGGTCGCGAAGAACATCGCGGCGCCGAGCGCGGAAAGTTCGCCGACCTTTTCCGCAAACTGGTTCAGGTATCCGACGATGGTGTCGCTAAAGCTCGGCAGAAACAGATTGGTCGCGATGAACTGCATCGCGGATAGCCGCAGCTCGGCGAGCATCGGCAAGGCCCCGAGCAGGGAAATCGCGATCGAGACAACTGGCACGATTGCGAGCAGCGAGAGAAAGGTCAGGCTTGCCGCCGCTTGCGCCAGCCGCAGCCTGGCCCCATGACGAAGCAAGGCGACCATGAAGCCACGCGCGCGGGAAAAGGTGCTTACCGTGCTGTGTTGCATCGGTCCAGTATCACACGACCCGCGAGCACGATTCGGTAAACTGACGCGTCAGGATAACGACGGCCCCGGTACCTCGCCTCGCCCAGCAGGGCCGCGATACCGTGAGACCGCGGCATCATGGGTATTTAAGCTCGCCATTTTCTGCCATTCCAACCCTATCGCATCACGTCATGGACCTTACCAGTCACCGCTCGCGGGCACTCCTGCTGAAGCTTGTTCTTGTCTGCTTTTTGGCGCTGGTTGTGCTGGGACTTCTGTGGGAGTTGTGGCTTGCGCCGCTGCGCCCCGGAGGATCGATGCTGGCACTGAAGGTGTTGCCCGCGGCACTAGCCCTTCCGGTCCTTCGTCACGGCCGAGTTCGCAGCTTCCAGTGGTGGTCGATGGGCATCCTGCTGTATCTGTGCGAAGGACTCGTTCGCGCGAGCAGCGACTCTGGGCTGTCGGCAACCTTAGCCCTGGTGCAGACGCTGATCTCGATCATCGCGTATCTGGCGATCCTGCTATATGTGCGGACCTCGCGTCCGGCGGCACAGCACTGAGCCACGCATTGCCGACCTTGCTAGCCGGCCGAGACCTGCTTCGCAGCGCTGGCGATCAGCATCGGATCGTTGCGGCTCAGTTCAAGCGGATCGGACAAGCGCTGACGCCAACGACGCGCACCCGGCAGTCCGTTGAACAGGCCGAGCACATGGCGCGCAAGGTCGCGCACCCGCCCTCCGTCGCGCACATGCCTGGCACCGTACTCGACCAGCGGTTCGATCAGCTGGAAACGATCGGTCACGGTCGGCGCCTCCCCGAACAGCAGCGGATCCACCGCGGCCAGCAGCCACGGATGATGATAGGGTTCGCGGCCCAGCATCACGCCATCGACCGCTTCAAGTTGCGCACTTGAGGCCTCTAGCGTGGTCAAGCCGCCATTGATCACAATGGTCAGCTCAGGAAAGTCTTGCTTGAGCCGCGCAACGATCTCATAGCGCAAGGGGGGCACTTCGCGATTGAGCTTCGGGCTCAATCCCTTGAGCCAGGCGTTTCGCGCGTGCACGATAAACACTTGCGCTCCGCCTTGTGCCACCGTTCCAATGAAATCGCGCACGAAATCATAGCTCTCGACCTTGTCGATCCCGATCCGGTGCTTGACGGTAACCGGAACCGAAACCGCGTCGCGCATCGCGCGCACGCAATCACGCACCAAGAGCGGTTCGGCCATCAGGCAGGCACCAAAGGCACCGCGCTGGACGCGCTCGCTCGGGCATCCACAGTTCAGGTTGATCTCGTCATAGCCCCACTGCTCGCCAAGGCGGGCACACAGCGCGAGCTCGCCCGGCTCGCTGCCCCCGAGTTGCAAGGCCACCGGATGCTCCTGCACATTGAAGTCCAGATGCCGGGCACGGTCTCCATGCAACAGCGCACCGGTCGTGATCATCTCGGTGTAAAGACGCGCGCGGCGCGTCAGCAGTCGATGAAAGAAGCGGCAGTGCCGATCGCTCCAGTCGAGCATCGGGGCAACCGAAAACCGCCAAAAGTTCGATTTCATCTATCCGTACGGACTAATTTACATTCACATTCGTGCGCCATACCGTTGACACACGACCCAAAAAAATTTGATATCGACAACCTGACAGAGGTGACACAGTGGCCAAAACTTTCCTCGTGATCGACGACCATCCTCTGGTGCAACGCGCAATCGGTGAAACTTTGCACGAGCTGGAACCCGAAAGCGAAATTCATTATGTCGGCAAACTCGGCGACGCCCGCCGCCATCTGCGCGACAACCCCGGCACCGTGGATCTCGTGCTGCTTGATCTGCAACTGCCTGATTCTGCCGGCGTTGAAAGCCTGACCACGCTGCGCGAGCATCACCCGGATTCCCCGGTCGTCGTCTTGTCTGCCGATGCCGACGCCCCGATGATCATGCGCTGCCTCGATCTTGGCGCCGTGGGGTATATCCCAAAGAGCATGTCCAACGACGCCATCCGCAGCGCACTGCGTCTGGTCGCCTCCGGCGTACCGTATGTACCCTCCCAGGTCTTGAGCAACGAGCCAAGCCTGCGGCTACGTCCAGAGCCTGCCGGCACCCGCAGCTCTGATCCGCGCCAACTGGGTCTGACTGACCGGCAGATCGACGTACTGAAGCTGATCATGCGCGGACTTCCAAACAAGCTCATTTGCCGCCAGCTGAGCCTGGCCGAAGGCACTGTCAAGGTTCATGTCAGCGCGGTGCTGCGCGCCCTCGGCGCGCGCAATCGCACACAAGCGGTCATCGCTGCCAGCCGGATCGGACTGAAGATCACCGACTGATCGATGCGAGCCCGCTCGCCTGATCGCCGGACGCCCGAATCACGCAATCCCAACTGTATTCGGGTGCCTCGTCGATCAGTGCGGCACCGAGTCGCCGTGCCCAGTACAGCGAAGAGCCGAAATCCGTATTCCAGGTCCAAAGCCTGCGCGTGAACAGTTGCAGGTCGTATTCGGCAGTGACGCCGATCGCCCCATGGACCGCGTGCGCAATCTCGCAGCATAGCTGCACCGCAGTACCGGCCACCTGCTTGGCACTTGCAACCCGCACTGGATCGAGTTGCAGCCCGGGACCGCGCAGCGCCAGCTGAGAGCCCATCGCCGCCATCGCCGTCCACTCCCCTGCGAGGGCCAGCTGCTGCTGGATTGCCTGGAACTTGGAGATCGCCCGACCAAACTGGACACGATCCGACGCATAGGTCGTCGAAATTTCGAGAACCCGCGAACAGGCGCCCGCGATCTGGGCCGATCGCACCGCAGCCCCTACCAGCAGGGTATCGACGCCATCCGGCAAATCACCGAGCACCTGAGCATCTTCCCGAACCCAACTCATCCGCTCACGCGGCTCGGCAATGCCGATTGATGGCTGTCGCCGCGCGTTCGCGCCCGGCAGGCACAGCAGCTGCGCCGAACCGGTGTTCTGCCCGGGTACGGACACCAGCACATGATCGGCACGGCTGGCATGGGCAACGCCTTCAGCAACGATCAGAATTCCATCGAGGCGAGCGACCGCAATCGTCGCAGTGCCGTCCGGCAAGCTAGCGCCGGCAAGCCGGCAAAGCGCCTGCGCGGCCAGGGTTTCCACGAGAGGAACAGGCAAGCCAAAACGTCCGCATGCCTCGATGGTGGCGCGCATCTCACCCCACCCGAGGCCGTCTGCTCCATCTGCCCGCATGGCATCGACAAGCCCGGCGTCACGCAGTTGCACCCACAAGGCGTCGGCCTCACGCGATGCCCCGTCCGACTCCTGAACACCTCGCAGCAAGGCTGGTGTGCACAGGTCAGACAGAATCCTGCCGACCGAGTCGGCGAGCATGGCGGCAGTTTGTTCATCGACCTGCAGGTCGAGCTCGTTCGATTGAGTCGGGTTCATCGCAATCCCATGCCGCGCGCGATCATGCCCCGCAGAATTTCTCGGGTGCCGCCACGCAGCGAAAACGTTGGCGCCATCTGGGTTGTGTAGGCGAGCGCCTCGAGCAACGCGGGTGGCGCAGGCAGCAAGGGGTCAGCGGCCGCCAGGCGGCTCACCACCTGCGCAATATCCTGCTCAACCCGGGTTCCCAGGTCCTTGATGATCGCCGCTTCCAGCAGCGGACTCTCGCCGCGAGTCGCCAGGGCCGTCACCGAGACCGACATCGCACGGAGCACTACATGGCGCGCATGAATCTCGCCGATCTCAGCCTGCGAGACCGGGTCATTGACACCACGTTCTTTCATCCACGCGATCAACTGGTCCAGCAGCACGATGCTCGAGAGCAGTCGCTCGGGACCGCTGCGCTCGAAGGCAAGTTCCGCGTTGACCTGCGCCCAGCCTTCGCCTTCAGTGCCGACCAGCGAATCGGCCGGAAGGCGAACATCGTCGAAGCTGACTTCGTTGAAATGAGCATCGCCGGTCAGGTCGCGAATCGGCCGGATGCTGATCCCCGGAAGCGACAGGTCGATCAGCATCTGCGAAAGCCCGGCCTGACGCTGCTCGGGGGTTCCGGAGGTCCGCACCAGCGCGATCATGTAATGCGCATGATGCGCGTTGGTCGTCCAGATCTTCCTGCCGTTGAGCCGCCAGCCGTCGCCATCGCGTTCGGCGCGCGAGCGCACGCTGGCCAGATCCGAACCGGAGTCGGGTTCGCTCATTCCGATGCAAAAGAATGCCTCGCCCCGACAAATACGCGGCAGATAGAAATCACGCTGCTGCTGCGTGCCGAAGCGAAGCAGCAGCGGGCCGCTTTGCCGGTCGGCAATCCAGTGCGCCGCGAGCGGCGCGCCGCGGGCCAGCAATTCCTCGACGACAACGAAGCGCGCAAACGCGCTACGTCCGCCGCCGCCATATTCGACCGGCAGCGTCAGCCCCACAAAGCCCGCCTGTGCCAGCTTGCGGCTGAACTGCTCGTCGTACCCCATCCAGGAGCGGGCACGCATGCCCGCCGGCCCGTCGCGCCACTCCTTGTCGAGAAAGGCACGGATCTTCGGGCGCATCGCCTCGTCTTGCGCGGGAATGCGCTCCAGTTTCAACGGTGAAAGCATCGTCTGTCTTCCCAGGTGAGATCGCATTATCGGACATCACGCGCAGGGCCTGAATTCGGCGGCCCCGGCTTTGCGACATCGTCAGGATTTCACCATCGGCAAGGTCAAGCGCTTTAGCAGGCTCGTCGCGCTCGCCGGACAAATTGCGCTGAACTGTCGGCTAGCCCGCACCTCTTCCGGAATTGCTTCTCGGGTCACACGCTGATAACCGTGCTCTTCGAAAAACGCCGACTGCCCGGTCGTGAGCAGATACAGGCTGCTGATGCCCCGATCCAGGGCGCGCTTTTCGAGGTTGCGCAACACGGCCCGCCCGAGACCAGCGCCACGCGCCGGCTCGCTCACTGCCAGCGAACGCACCAGCCCGCAACTGCCAAACGGTTCGGTCGCGCCGGCGGCGAGCAGTTTGCCCTGCGCGTCAGCCACCACGACGAACCAGCCAAAGCGCGCAGCGCTCAGATCGTCGACCGGCAGACCCGCATGCTGCAGCAGTCCAATGATTTCCGGATAGTCTCCCGGGCGCGCGGCCCGCAACACAGCAGGCATGTCAGTGATCTCCAAAGCTGGTGCCGACCGAGCGGGCAGCGGCAATCAGGTCATGATCCAGCGGCACCCTGCGCAGTTCGCCGGTTGCCTGCTCAAGCGGCACCGCTTCGATGTGCCCGTCGCGCAGCGCGACCATGACCCCGGCCTGGCCGGAACACGCGAGTCGGGCAGCGGCGGTCCCATAGCGCGTCGCCAGAACCCGATCGAACGATGTCGGCGATCCGCCTCGCTGCAGATGGCCCAGCACCGTGACGCGAGCCTCATGACCAGTGCCTTGCTCGATTGCGCGGGCCACGACCGCCCCGGCGCCTCCGAGTCGTTTCGCGTCGGTCCGTTTGGAGTCAAATTCCGCGACCACCTCGGTACCGTCCGGTAGTCGCACCCCTTCTGCGACGCAGACCATCGTGAAACGCTTTCCCTGGGTTTGGCGCTCATCGACCTTGCGAAAGACGGAATCCCAGCGAAATCGGATCTCGGGAATCAGGATCACATCAGCGCCGCCGGCGACCCCGCCCATCAAGGCGATCCAGCCAGCGTAACGCCCCATCACCTCGACAACCATCACGCGATGATGCGAGGACGCGGTGCTTGCCAGCCGGTCGATGGCCTCACAGACCACGGACACCGCCGTGTCGAATCCGAAGGTGACATCCGTGGCCGGCACGTCATTGTCGATGGTCTTGGGCACCCCGATGACCGGAACCCCAGCCTCAGACAGGCGCCGCGCGATATGCATCGTGCCGTCGCCGCCGATCGCCACCAGACAATCCAGTTGCCAGCGCTCGACATGACGAATCGCCTTGAACGCCATGTCGTGGATTTCGATCTTTCCGCGCGCCGTCTCGGTGGGGTAATGCCACGGATCGCCCTTGTTGGACGAGCCCAGGATCGTGCCCCCAAGCCCGAGAATGCCAGAGACCTCTTGATGTGCGAGTTCATGCGCCCGGCCCTCGACCAGCCCCTCGAAACCATCCTGGATGCCCAGGACGCTGGCACCGTACTCCAGTTGCGCGGTCTTGGTCACCGCACGGATCACCGCATTCAGTCCGGGGCAATCACCGCCTCCGGTCAGCACTCCGATCCGCCTGGCCTTCTCGTCTGCCATCGCCCATCCTTTCGACAACCCCAGCCTGCATCATTCCAGGGCAAGGGCACCGGAAACCGCACCGGCAGTGACCGCCCTCAGATATCAACTTGAAGCAGGTTTTCATTGTGCACCCGTCTTCGGCCCGCTTGCCAGCGCACCGACGCCTGAGGCCCCTGCGCCTAGTGCGGTCGGAAATGCCGGACGCGCGATCGGTGAACGTGAGATCATTCACCCATCGCCTGAAAAAATGCTTGATCCATGACCAACGATGCGCTCAGCGACTTTCATCCGCGCCCGATGCGGATCGAATTCGCGGCCGACCTCCCGCGACTTTGGAATGCCGACGACGCGTTCGCGACGCATTACATGAACGCGCTGTCGCTGCTGTTCCCGACCGGTGAGAAGTTCTTCATCGATGCGGTGCGTGCCTATCGCGACCGCATCAGCGACCCTCGGCTGACGGCCGAGATCCGTGCCTTCATCGGCCAGGAGGGATGGCATCGCAGCGTGCATGCCGACTACAACGCGTGGCTCGAGCACTGCGGCCTGCCGGCGGCCGAACTCGATGAGCGGGCGGCGCGCAAGATCGCATTCATCAAGAGCAAGCTGCCGCCGCGGGGCTGGCTGGCGGCGACCGTTTGCCTCGAGCATTTCACGGCAATGATGGCCAAGGATCTGCTGTCGAATCCGGCGCTGACCGCCAACATGCATCCGACGATGCGCCAGGTCTGGATCTGGCACGCAATGGAGGAACTCGAGCATAAGGCTGTCGCATTCGATGTCTATCAGGCAACCGGTGGCAAGTACTCCACCCGCGTCAAGGCGATGCTGTTCGTGTCGGTCAATTTCGCCATCGATACGCTGCGCAACCTGATCGCGCTGCTTCGCGCCGAAGGCAAGCTGTGGAGCCCGCGCGTCTGGTGGCGCGGTGCGGGCTTCCTGTTCGGGCGCAGTCCCGGAGTCTTTTGGCGCACGCTTCCCGGCTGGTTCGCGTTTTTTCGCCCCAGCTTTCATCCGAACGATGATGACGACCGCGCACTGATCCGCGAGGCCCGTGAAAAGGCCGGCTTGTCCGCGCCGCTCGGAACTGACACGCCCTGATGTCGCCGGCCTCGCGTCGCCGGCTCGCTTACCTGTTACTGGCGCTCACACCCGGCTTCTGGTCGATCAACTACATCGTGGCTCGTGCGTCCTATGGCGTTATCGAGCCGCACATGCTCGCGCTGTTGCGCTGGACGTTTGCGCTCGTGTTGATGCTGCCCTTTGCCCGGCGCAGTCTGTCGCGTGTCCCGATTGCCTGGCGCGAGGAATGGAAACAGATGCTGGTGCTCGGCGCACTCGGCATGTGGATCTGTGGCGCAGTGGTCTATCTGGCTGCCCGCACGACGAATGCGACCAATATGAGCCTGCTCTACGCGCTCTCGCCCGTCCTGATCGCCGCGTTTTCGACTTGGATGTTTGCCGAGAGGCTCTCGGCACGCCAGATTTTGGGAGTCGCACTGGCGTTTGGTGGGATGCTGTTCGTAGTGGGCAAAGGCTCGCTGACGAATCTGACCCAGGTGCAGATCACGATCGGTGACGGCTGGACGGTGGTGGCGATGCTGTCCTGGACCATCTATTCGCTGCTGCTACGCAAGTGGCACAGCCGGCTGGATTCGTTCGCCCGGGTGGTCGTCATCACGGCTGCCGGTCTGCTTGTGCTTGTGCCCTTCACGATCGCCGAAGCGATGCTGGCTGGATTACCCGATCTGACGTCCGCAAAAGTCTGGCTACTGGTGCTAACGGCGGCGGTGATCCCGGGAATCGGTGCGTACCAGGCCTATTCGTTCCTGCAACGCGAGCTCGGTGCAGCCCGAACCGGACTGGCCCTGTACCTGGGGCCTCTGTGGGCCGCGTTCTTTTCCTGGCTGCTGCTGGGCGAACCGCCAAGCTGGTATCACTTTGGCGGAGCGTTACTCATCCTTCCCGGGCTCTGGTTCGCGACCCGCCCCGCTCAGGCGCCGCAACGCGGCTAGCCAGATTGCGGAATGGGCGGATCTTCGCCGCCCAGGCAACCCGCTCCCCGCAGGTTATGCTGCCGGCTCGGTCAACCTCCAGCCATCCGAGGCGGCTTCATGCATCCCAGTATTCACGCACAGTCAACTCCGGACAAACCCGCCCTGATCATGGCCGGCTCCGGCGAAATGCTCACCTACCGGGAGCTTGAGGACCGTTCGAACCAGGCCGCCCAACTGTTCCGCTCGCTCGGTCTGAGGCCGGGTGACCATATCGCGATCCTGTGCGAAAACCAATCGCGCTTTTACGAAATATGCTGGGGAGCGCAGCGTAGCGGACTGACCTACACCGCGATCAGCACCCGGCTCGGCACCGACGAAATTGCCTACATCGTCAATGATTGCAATGCCAGGCTGCTGATTGTGTCGGCGGGCCTTGTCAAGCAAGCTGAGGCAATCCTTGAACTCACGCCCGGAGTTCGCCAACGCCTGCTGATCGGCGCTGACGCTCCCGGCCATCAGCGCTGGGAGCAGGCACTGGCGGCGCAACCGGCCCGACGGATTACGGATGAATGCGCCGGCGGCGACATGCTGTATTCGTCCGGCACCACCGGCCGACCGAAAGGCGTTTTTTCGCCGCCGGATAGCAGCGCCATCGACGCCAGCACTCCGCTGATCGAAATGAACCGCAAGGCGTATGGCGTCGACCCTGAGACTCGCTACCTGTCCCCGGCGCCGCTATATCACGCGGCCCCGCTGCGCTTTACGATGACCGTGATGCGGCTGGGCGGCACCGTCGTGGTGATGGAGCATTTCGACGCCGAACAGTATCTGGAACTGGTCGAAAAATACCGGATCACCCACAGCCAGCTGGTGCCGACGATGTTCGTGCGAATGCTCAAGCTGCCCCCCGAGGTACGGTCCAGCTATGACGTGTCATCGCTGCGCTGTGCGATCCATGCGGCGGCTCCCTGCCCGATTCCGATCAAGGAACAGATGATCGACTGGTGGGGTCCAATCCTCTGGGAGTACTACGCCGGCACCGAAGGTAACGGCATGACCCTGGTCAACTCGCAAGACTGGCTTGCGCACCGCGGAACCGTAGGCCGCGCGGTGGTTGGAGAGCTGAAGATCAGCGACGAGCAAGGCAACGAGTTGCCCCCTGGCGAGCCGGGTACTGTCTATTTCGCCGGTGGCAAGGCGTTCCAGTACCACAACGACCCGGTCAAGACCGCGGAATCGCGCAATGCGAGGGGCTGGAGCACGCTGGGAGACGTCGGCTACGTGGACGCAGACGGCTTTCTGTACCTGACCGACCGCAAGGCCTACATGATCATTTCGGGCGGCGTGAACATCTACCCGCAAGAGTCCGAGAATGTGCTGATCACACACCCCAAGGTTGCCGACGTCGCGGTGTTTGGCGTTCCCAACGAGGATTTCGGCGAGGAGGTCAAGGCAGTGGTTCAGCCGCGCGACATGCGCGATGCCGGCCCTGAACTGGAAGCCGAACTGATCGAGTTTTGTCGCAGCCAGCTATCGCCGATCAAGTGCCCTCGCAGCGTCGACTTCGAGGCGGAGCTGCCGCGTCATCCGACCGGCAAACTGTACAAGCGGCTGCTCAAGGACCGCTACTGGGCCGGCCACAACAGCCGGATCATCTGAACGCTTTGACCGAGAACTGCCGATGACCGACCGACCTACAGCCGAAATCGAATGCTTCTTCGACTGCTCCAGCCCGTGGACCTACCTGTGTTTTCACAATCTGCAGTCCTTAGCCAGCCAGACTGGTGTCCAGGTTCGTTGGCGCCCGTTTCTGGTCGGCGGCGTGTTCAACACCGTGAACCCGAGTGTCTACGCCTCCCGTGACAACCCGGTACCGGCGAAGGCTGCCTATCAGCTCAAGAACATGCAGGACTGGGCGCAACTGGCGGGGCTGAAGATCTCCTTCCCACCGAGTGTGTTCCCGGTCAACAGTGTCAAGGTCATGCGTGGCTGTCTTTGGCTGGAGCCGCAGCACAAGCTGAGCGCCTTTGCGCGGGCGGCCTTCGATGCCTACTTCGGGCAGGATCGCGACATTTCGCGCGACGAGGTGCTCGGCGATCTGTGCCGTCAGATTGGCATCGACCCGGAGGCGTTTTTTGCCGGGATTGCTGACCCCATGATCAAAGATCGGCTGCGTGCCAACACCGATGAGTTGATCGCTCGAGGCGGCTTCGGCTCACCGACGATTTTTATCGATCAAACCGACATGTATTTCGGAAACGATTCTCTGCCACTGGTAAGGGCGGCGATTCTCAGGCGCCAAGCGCGATAAAATTGATGGTTTTCCCAAAGGCCTTCAGACCCGAGGGCCTTCAGATCACTCACAGAACGAACCACCGGACCCACGCCTCATGACCAACATCAAGCTCAAAGTCAACGGTCGGGATGTCCAGCAGGACGTCGAGAACCAGTTGCTGCTGGTCGACCTTTTGCGCGACCGCCTCAAGCTGACCGGCACCCACGTCGGATGCGACACCAGCCAGTGCGGTGCGTGCACCGTGCTGCTCGACGGTCGCGCAGTGCGCAGCTGCACGATGCTCGCGGTCCAGGCCGACGGCACC
>JALRBB010000063.1 GCA_023257915.1 Quisquiliibacterium sp.
TGTTCATGGATGCGCTGGCAGTCGATACTGAGCGCCTTGGCCGGATCAACCGCACGCTGTCGCTGATCCCACCGCCTCAGCGTGAGCAGACCGGTTTGAAGCCGATTGAGTTGTTCCACCTGATGCCATCCCGTCGCATCGAGGCGACGGCTGAGCGCTACCTTGAAACGCTACCCTGGACGGTGAAGCGATTACTGGGCATGTTGGGCGCGAGTCGACGCAGCGACCCGGCGCAGGGGCGCGAGTTGATCAGCTATCTGCTGTTCGAGGGCGCGTTCACGCAGGAGCTGATCGCACTGGGGCGCTCGGATGCGATGGCGCAACGTGACCAGATCGTCGAATTCATGGGCTGGGCAACGGCGGACAGTGCCCGGTCCGCCGCAAAGTCGGACTCAACGATGGAAGGCAACTGCTGATGTACGAACTCGACAAGGAGCAACTGGCGCTGCAGGCGCGAGCCCGAGAACTCGCACAGGCCGAATTTGCGCCGCTGGCCGCGCAGGTCGACCAGTCGGAGGCTTACCCATGGGCGAGCATCGACAAGCTGCGCGATGCCGGTTTTATGGGGATGACCTTGCCCGCTGAGCTTGGCGGACAGGGGCGCTCGTATCACGACACCGTCATCGTCATCGAGGAGATGGCCAAGGCCTGCGCAACGATGGGGCGGATCACGGTCGAGGCCAACATGGGGGCGATCGGCGCGATCACCCGCTACGGCACGCCCGAGCAGCGCAAGCTGGCGGCCGGTCTGGTTCTGGCAGGCGACAAGCCTGCAATTTGCATCTCGGAGCCCGAAGCGGGCAGCGCTGCCAGCGAAATGCGAACCCGGGCGGACCGGCGCGCAGATCACTATGTGCTGAACGGCGAGAAGTACTGGATCACCGGTGGCGGGGTGTCGCGCCTGCAACTGATCTTCGCGCGCGTCTTTGATGACGGTGTCGAGCAAGGCATTGGCGCATTTATCTGTGTGCGCGAAGACGATGGCCCGCAAGGCCTGGTGATTGGGCGGCGGCTGCATGCGATGGGCGTTCGCGGCATCCCGGAGACCCATCTGGAGTTCCGGGATCTGCTGGTGCACAAGTCGATGATGGTGGTGCCGCCGGGAGGTCTTAAAAAAGGTTTTGCAGCGCTGATGAACGCCTACAACGCGCAGCGTGTCGGTGCCGGTACGGTTGCACTGGGCATCGCGCAAGGCGCCTTCGAGGAGGGTGTCGCGTATCTGAAGCAACGCCAGCAGTTCGGTCGTCCGATCGCCGAGTTCCAGGGGCTGCAGTGGATGGCGGCCGACATGTCGGTGCAACTCGAGGCGGCGCGCCTGATGCTGCGAGCGGCGGCGGCCAGCGGTGTGGAGTTTCCCGATATGGAGAAGGCTGCACGCGCGAAGATTCTCGCCGGTGAAACCGCGATCCGGGTCACCAATGACGCCTTGCAGTTTTACGGTTCCTCGGGCTATGGGCGCGACCATCCGATGGAGCGTCATGTTCGCGATGCCCGGATGTTTACGATCGCCGGCGGCACGGTGCAAATTCTGCGCACCCAGGTCGCTTCAAAGCTACTGGGCATGAAACTTCCGCAAACCCGCGACGGCTTTATGCCGCGCCAGGACAGGAGCTAGACGAGATGCCGATCGCTGGAAAAGGGATGCTGATCACCGCGATGGATGTCGATCCGGCCGAGGAGGCCGATTTCAACCTGTGGTACGACCGGGAACATCTTGCCGAACGGGTCGCGATCGAGGGTTTCAACGAGGCGCGTCGCTGGATTGCCGAGTCGGCTGCGCCGAAATACTTTTGCACCTATTCGACCGCCGGCTTCGAGGTGCTGAGCAGCCCGGCTTATGCAAAGGCGCTGGCCAGTCAGACCGAGTGGTCCAGACACCACATTGCGCGGTTCCGCAATATGCAGCGCGCGATCGGGCGAGTCACCGAGAGCCGAGGCAAGGGGCGGGGGGCTGCGCTGGCTGTGGTGCGACTGCGTCCGCCATCGGATCAGCGTGACGAGATTCGTCGGCGACTGCAGCTTGAGATGGATCCCGGCAAGCTCGCCGGCGTCATTTCGATGCATCTGATCGAGAGTGATCCTGCGCTGTCGCGCTCCCTGACCGATCCGGATGCCTCGAATCCCGGGGCGGCTGACTGGTTCTTGCTGCTCGAAGGCACCAATCCGGAGTCGGTCGCCATGCTCGCAAATTCTCGATTTGGCGACTCCGTGTTTCCAGTGGTGTCGAGCGGGACTTATCGGCTGATGTGGGATCTGTGCCGCGCAGATCTCTGACGGGCTTTAAAAGAAGGCATCGAATGCCTGCCAGGTTTCGTTGGGTGCCTGCTCGGTCGGATAGTGGCCGCAGGGCAGTCCGATCATCGACTCGATGCGTGAGCAGTACATCGGCCAGACCTCTCGCGGTGCGTGGCGTAATGCGGTGTGGCTGCGCTCACCCCAGAGCACCATGGTCGGGACCGTAATCAGCCGGCCTGCCTCGAGGTCGGCGGTGTCCATGCGTAGATCGATGGTTGCCGCGGCGCGGTAGTCCTCGCAGACCGCATGAATGTTTTCCGGCGTGCAGACCCGGATGTATTCGACGATTTCCTCTTCGGTGAAGCCTCCCTTGCCCGGACCCTGCTTCATCAGCTTGTCACGGATATAGAAGGCTTCATGTCCGCCGAGCAGTCGCTCCGGGAAGCCTTTGGGTTGCGCCATGAAGAACCAGTGATACAGGTCGACTGCCATGTCGGCTGTAATGTGGTGAAACACATAGTGCGTGGGCAGAATGTCCAGGAAGGCGACCTTCATGATCAGGTCCGGCGCATCCAGCGCCATCCGGTATGCGACTCGAGCGCCGCGATCATGACCGGCCAGGGCAAAGCGCTCGAAGCCGAGCGCACGCATGACCTCGAACTGGTCTTCGCCCATGCGCCGGAAGCTATAGTTCGTGTGATCCGGCAGACCCTGCGGCTTGGAGCTGTCTCCGTAACCGCGCAAATCCGTGGTGACTACGGTGTGCTTGCGCATCAGCTGCGGCAGGATCCGGTTCCAGCTGTTCTGCGAAAGCGGATTGCCGTGCAACAGCAAAAGCGGTGAGCCGCTGCCTCCGACGCGGCCTTCGATCTGTACGCCGGTGTCGCTGGTGGGGAGTCGGAACTTTTTCATTCCTGCGACTTCGAGCATCTCAGTCTCCTGCGTAGCGTTTGCTGCGGTCGACGAACCCGCGATAGTCCAGGAAGGCCTCGAACTGCGCGACCGGTCCGGTATAAGCGTCGCGACGCGCAAACTCGGCCAATGCGGCCTGCATCGCGGCGTAGTGGTTCAGCACCGAGAACGCATAGAACAGGATCAGGTTTGCGCCTTGATGTTGTGCCGCGCTCGCTCCGGCGATGTCAACCACCATGATCGGCTTGCGGGTCGCGGCGCGGATCGCCGCCAGCTCGCTCAGGCCAATCCCGCTGGGAAAGATCATGTCGGCGCCTGCCTCTTCATAAGCACGCAGACGCGCGATGCAGTCATCCAGGTCGCGATGTACCCAGAACGCATCGGTGCGGGCGATCACCAGAAAGTCCGGGTCGCGACGGGCATCGACGGCTGCGCGAATCCTGGCCGCCGCCTCACCCACCGGGCGCAGGGTCTGGGGCAGGTCGGTGTGTTTGCCGGCACCGGTGTGGTCTTCGAGATGGATCGCGCTGACCCCGGCGGCCTCGAAACCCTGGATCACCTTCCACAGGTTGCCGGCACTGGTAAACCCGCCTTCGGCATCCGCGATCACCGGAACATCGACCGCATCGACGATGCTGCGAGCCTGGGCGATCAGGTCGTCGGCCGATAAGAGACCGGTGTCAGGCAGACCGAAGCGACTGGCGGCGGTTGCGTAGCTGCCCACATAGACCGCAGGTTGGCCGCTGGTGGCAATCTGCCGGGCGGACAGCGCATCGGCGGCTCCGAGCACTGGAATCGGTCGGTTCTGGTCGATCAGCCCACGCAGGCGCAAGCGTTTGGCATGCGGATCTGTGCTGTCAGGGATGTTGGAGAGCATTATCGTCGGCGTGCGGCGCAGGGATGTTGGAAGGCCGGAGTATCTTGGAGGCAGACGTAATTGCCAAGTCGGTCAACTCTGCGTCTATAGTGTCGGCCCAGGAGGAGCAAGAGATGATCATCGAAATGCGGGTCTATGAATGCGCACCCGGCCGTCTGCCGGCGCTGCAGGAGCGTTTTGCGAACCACACGCTGGGCTTTTTCAAAAAGCATGGTATCGAGCCGATCGGCTTTTGGACCACTCTGGTGGGCCGTAACAACCATGAGCTGACCTATCTGATCCGCTGGAAAGACATGGCCGAGCGCGAAGCCAAGTGGAACGCATTCCAGGCCGACCCGGGCTGGATCGCAGCGCGCGCGGCGTCCGAAGCCGAGAAACCGATCGTCGTACGCGTTGAAAACCAGTTTCTCGCGCCGGCGGCATTTTTTCCGCAAGGCATGCAGGCCTAAACATGGCAGGCGGCAAGCCGATCGGGTTCATCGGGTTGGGCAACATGGGCGGACGCATGACG
>JALRBB010000096.1 GCA_023257915.1 Quisquiliibacterium sp.
CCTACGCGACCTGGTGGATCCGGCAGGCGATTACCCGAAGCATCGCCGATCAGGCACGTACGATCCGCATCCCGGTGCACATGATCGAGACGATCAACAAGATGAACCGGATCAGCCGCCAGATTCTGCAGGAGACCGGTCAGGAGCCTGATCCGGCCACGCTCGCCACGCGCATGGAGATGCCCGAGGACAAGATCCGCAAGATCCTGAAGATCGCCAAGGAACCGATCTCGATGGAGACACCGATCGGCGATGATGACGACTCGCATCTTGGCGACTTCATCGAGGATACGACCACACTCGCGCCTTCCGACGCTGCGTTGCACGGTTCGATGCGCGATGTCGTCAAGGAGGTTCTCGATTCGCTGACACCGCGCGAGGCGAAGGTGCTGCGGATGCGTTTCGGGGTCGAGATGAGCACCGATCACACCCTCGAGGAGGTCGGCAAGCAGTTCGATGTGACCCGTGAGCGGATCCGCCAGATCGAGGCCAAGGCGCTACGCAAGCTGCGCCATCCGTCCCGGGCTGACAAGCTCAAGAGTTTCCTGGAAGGTCAGTAAGCTCTGCGAGTATTCAGCAATGAAAACGGGCGCCTCGGCGCCCGTTTCTTTTGACACAAACGGCCGCCTCGGCGCTCGTTGATGTTGATGTTGCTCCGCGGATGTTGCTCCACGGATGTTGCTCGGATGTTGCCCCGCGTTTGCCGGACCGTTCTCTTAGCCGTCTTTGGCGACCAGTACCGCCGATTCGCGCAAGTCTGTGATCTCCGCCTCGGAAAAACCGAAACGACGCAAGACCTCGGGCCCTTCGGTACCGACCCCCGGGAAGTGACCACGCGGATCTGCGGGGCCGAGCGGTTCGACTCCGGGGATGCGCGGCACCGCGATATGGCCCACGCCGGCCAGATCGAACCAACTCGCGCCGGCCGTCGCTTTCACATGCGGGTCGGCGAGCCATTCGGTCATCGTGTTGACCGGACTCGCGAGAGCCCCCGCCTGCTCGATCCGGCTGATCCAGGTCGCCGAACTGTCCTGCACGAGAACCTTGCCAATCTCAGCGGCAAGTTCGGCCTGATTGTCGGCGCGCAACTCAAAGCTTGCATAGCGAGGATTGTCGCGAAGATCTGGCCGGTTCAGCGCCTTGCAAAGGCCGGTGTAGTGAATCTCCTTGCTTAGCGTCACCGAGATCCAGCCGTCGCGGGTCCGATAGACCCCGGCCGGGGCGTTCAGTGCCTTGGGGTTGTCGCCCTCGAGTGTGGCTTCGATGACCTTCAATCCCAGGAAGGCGGCGCTGGCCTGCATCAGCGAGACATCCAGGCGTTTCCCCGGTCCGCCAGCCAGGCGGGCATACAGTGCCGCTGACACTGCCTGGAATGCATATAGCGCGGTCAAGGTGTCGACCACCAGGAAGCCGATCTTGGTCGGCTGCCCCGCTGCATCCCGGTTGAACGACATCATTGCCGAAAACGCCTGGATCACGGTGTCGGTGCCCGGGCGCTCGGCGTATGGGCCTTGCTGTCCGTACCCGCTGATCGACAGGTAGATCAGCCCAGGGTTTGAGGCGCGCAGCGTCTCGTAGCCCAGCCCGATGCGCTCGGCGACACCGGGCCTGAAGCTCTCGATCACCACGTCGCAGTGCTGCGCGATCCGGGCAGCGACCTGCTGCGCCCCTGGGCGTTTCATGTCGAGCACGATGCTGCGCTTGCCGCGATTGCTGGCCATCGCCAGCGCGCTGTGGTCGCCGTAACGCTTGCCGACTCCGCGTCCCCAATCACCCTCCGGCGGTTCGAGCTTGATCACCTCGGCGCCATGCTGGGCGAGCAGCATGGCGCATTGCGGCCCTGCGAGCCCCTGGCTCGCGTCGAACACGCGCAATCCCTTGAAGGCCAGTGACGCCGCGGTGTCGTCGTTCGCCACTTGCGCTCAGCCTTGAATCGAATAGCCGCCGTCGACCGGAATCGCGGTTCCGGTGACGAAATCGGACGCCGGGCTCGCCAGAAAGACCGCGATCCCGGAAAAGTCGCCGGGCACACCCCAGCGAGCAGCCGGCGTTCGGGCCAGCACGCGGTCGTGCAGACCCTGGACGTCGCGGCGTGCACCCTGGGTGAGTTCGGTGTCGATCCAGCCCGGCAGTACGCAGTTGACCTGAATGTTGTCGGCCGCCCAGGCCGAGGCCATCGAGCGCGCCATCTGGACGATGCCCCCCTTGGTTGCCGCGTAGACCGTGCTGAATGAGGCGCCAAAGATCGACATCATCGAGCCGATATTGATGATCTTGCCGGCTCCGGCCTGCTTCATGTGCGGATAGGCTGCGTTCGAGCAGACGAATGCGCTGGTCAGGTTGGTGTCGAGCACCTGCCGCCATTCGGCGATCGAATATTCCTGGGGTTGTTTGCGGATGTTGGTGCCTGCATTGTTCACCAGGATGTCCAGACGCCCCATCTTCGAGACGGCATCCGTGATCAGCTGACAACAGGACTGTTCGTCCGTGACGTCGACTTCGAGCGCAATGGCTTTGGCGCCAAGAGCTTGGAGATCCTTCACGGCTTGCGCACTCTTTTGTGCGTTGCGCCCGGCCACGACGATGCTGGCACCGGCCTGGGCGAGACCGCGAGCCATTCCAAGACCGATACCGCCATTACCGCCGGTGACCACGGCAACCTTGCCCGACAGGGTGAACATGTTCATCTGGATCCTCTTGTTCGTTGAGATCGATCCGGAGTGCGCCGGGTCGTGATGTGATCGTCAGTTGGTGTGCGCAGCCCCCGGCCCATGAATGACCGGGAATGCGTCGGAGTCCATCGCCGCGCCGTTGCGCGGCGCGCCCGTTGTCGGCGGTGGCGGAGACATGAAGCCGTCGCGCAGCACGAAGCGCGCATCGTCGCCGGTAAAGCGTGCGGCAAACGCGCGCCTGCGCCCCGGCTGTGCGTTGCCCGGTGCGCCATGGACCGTCAGCGCATGGAAGGCAATGCAATCGCCCGGCTGCAATTCGTAGCTGTGCATCGTGTGCTGTGCGCGCAGCGTCGCCTCGTCCGGGATCGTCTCCATGCTGTCGGTACCTTGATGCTCAGCAGAATCGGCAAAGCGCTTTGGCGCAAACCATTTGCCCCAGCGATGCGAGCCGACGATGTACTCCACGCAAGTCTCACGCGGCACCGGATCGAGTGGAATCCACAGGCTGACGATCTGTTCGCCGTCCACCGGGTAGTAAGGCTGGTCGTGATGCCACGGAGTTTTTTCCAGCGTGCCCGGTTCCTTGACCAGCACATGCTCGTGATACAGGTTGACCTTGTTCGAACCCATCAGCTGCGCTGCGATTGCGCCGACCCCGGATTCGAGCAGGAACTCGCGGTACTGCCGGATGCGTTGCCAGTTGCAGTAGTCGCCAAAGAAGCGGCCGGGATTGCCTTCGGGTGTGTAGTGCCTGGCGTAAGGCCCCGGAGAGCGCAGGTTCTCCTCGACACCTTCCCGCAGGCGCTCTATCCAGTGCTGCTCAATCACGCCGCGCAGGCAGGTCACGCCGTCGGCGCGGTAACGTTCGATTTGTGTCTGGTCAATCATCAGTATGGTCCGCGGGGATGCATCCATCGAATTGCAGTGCGGCCGCAAATTCGGCAAACCCCAAGAATAGCCCGAGACGGATACTCGGCGCAGCATGCCGTGGCGCGGATCTGGAATGATGTGGACCGGGCTCGATGCGAAGCACCGTATGCGGCTGGGCTGAGTCGCAGCAGCCGGTCTTGCGCTGCGATCAGGGGCGGGTCGCGCTGCCCCAGTAGCCGGGAAACAGCCGGTCGATCGTGCGCCAGGCAATCGTCGGCGGGCCAATCGCTCCGGTATGTGCGTCGGTCACGAATCCAAGCTGTTGAAACAGTTGCGTCGGATCACGCGTTAAGTGGCACCCTCCGGCCAACGGCGTCCAAGCAGGCTCGAGCAGACGTTGCCAGCGGCGGGCCCACGGCGTCGCGGCCAGTCCGTGTTCGGCGTAGTACACCGATCCTCCGGGCCTGAGTACCCGGTGCATTTCGGCGCCCGCGCGTTCTGGGTCGCGTACCGAGCACAGGGTGAACGCTACGACTATGCTGTCGAGCGAGGCGTCCGGCAGCGGAATTGCCTCCGCGGTGGCGGCGATGAATTCTGGCGCAGGCAGTCCGGCCGGCAAGCCCTGCCGCGCGATCCGGGCGCGTGCGAGCGCGATCAGTTCACGACTGGGTTCGAGCGCCAGCAGCCTCGTGACCTGCGAGCCCGCGAACCAGCGAAGATTGGTTCCGCTGCCAAACCCGATTTCAAGCACGCTTCCGCTGGCCCGCGCCACGGTCCTGGCGCGCACGGCGGACAGCGCCCGCGAGCCGCAGGCGCAGTCGGTCAGGCGGGGCAGAACGTGACGCGCGTACCAGCCCATGCGATCTGCCGCGAACTCCGGTCGGTGCCGGCTTTTTCGGTCAGCCGCGAGCGATTGCTTCGAGCTGCGCGGCCTGCAGACCGAGCTTGCCGCCGGCGGCAAGGATCTCGGCCCAGGTGGTCGCGTCGACCGGGATACCCTGCGCCAGGCGCAGCGCCTTTTTTTCGCGCTCGGGGTCTCCCGCGATGCGCACCTTGTCGTTGCCTTCGGCCGGTGGCGACTGCTTGACCCAGTCGACGAACTCGACCGCCTCGCGCACGAAGTCCGGTGCGGTGCCGATCCGCTTCGGGTCGATCAGAATCGTCAGCATGCCGTTGAGCACCCGGCGCTTGCTGCGGTCTTCGGTATGCCAGGTGCCGCCGCCGGTCAGCGCGCCGCCGAGCAGTTCGCAGGCCACAGCCAGGCCATAGCCCTTGTGCACGCCGAAGGTGGTCAGCGCACCGAAGGGTTCGATGACGCCGTAGCGCGGATCGGTGGTCGGGCGGCCGTGGTCGTCGATCAGCAGGCCCGCAGCCAGCTGCTCGCCCTTGTTATGCGCCACCCGAACCTTGCCCTGTGCGACACCGCTGGTGGCCATGTCGAGGATGAACGGCGGCTGGCCTTCGAGCGGAATGCCGATCGTCATCGGGTTCGTGCCGAAGCGCGCGTCGGAGCCGCCAAACGGCGCGACGATCGAGCGCGAGATCACATTCACGAAGCTCAGCGAGACCATGCCTTGCGCCACCGCCTGCTCGGCCCACTGGCCGATGCGACACAGATGGTGCGAGTTGGACAGCGCCATGACGCACACACCGTGCTCGCGGGCGCGCTCGATCGCGATGTCGGTGGCTTCCAGGCCGATGACCTGACCGTAGCCGGCCTGACCGTCCAGCGCGATCAGCGCACCGCCGTCGAATCGAACCTGCGGATGGCTGTTTGGCCTGAGTCCGCCCTCCTGCAGCGACTCGATGTAGCGCGGGATCATGCCAACGCCGTGCGAGTCATGGCCGGTCAGGTTGGCGGTGACCAGGTTTTCGGCAACGATCTTCGCTTCGCGCGCGTCGCTGCCGCCAGCCAAGACGATCGCTTCGATGGCCCGTTTCAGGGGTTCGCTGTGGAATGTGTGGGTGTTGTCCATGATGGCGTGCAATCCAGGAAAAAGTGCGGGCGTCGGTGCGGTTCAGGCGGGATCCGGTCGGTCCGGTTCAGAACACCGCCGAGGCGCCGCCGTCCAGGTTAATGCTCGAGCCGGTGACGAAGCTCGCCGCGTCCGAGGCCAGGAAGGTGATCACGTTGGCAGCTTCTTCAGCGCGCCCGACCCGTCCGAGCGGTACGTTGCTGCCCATTTCTTCGTACATCGTCTCGACGTCGACGCCGCGTTGCGCCGCCTTGGTTTCATGCTGCCCGGCGCGGATCAGGCCGATGCAGATCGCATTGACCAGGATGCCGTGCGGAGCGTATTCCTTGGAAAGGGCCTTGGTCATCGCCAGACCCGCGGCGCGCGTGACCGTCGTGGGCATCGTGCGCGCGCCAGGCTGCTTGGCGCCGATGTTCGTCACGTTGACGATGCGCCCCGCCCCGCGCTGCTTCATGTGCGGAATTGCATCACGAATCAGCCGGATCGCCGCGAACAGTTTCAGATCGAAGTCTGCCTGCCAGATGTCGTCTGTGGCCTTTTCGAATTCGCCGGTCGCCGAGGTGCCGGCGTTGTTGACCAGGATGTCGATGCCACCGAAGGTGCGCACCGCCTCGTCGACGATCCGTTTGCAGTCGGCGGCCTTGCTGACGTCGGCAGACACCGTGTGCACGCTGCCGCCGGTCGCGCGGATCGCCGATGCGGTCGCGTCCAGGCCGCTCTGGCCGCGGGCGCAGATCACGACGCTGGCGCCTTCAGAAGCAAGCTTCAGTGCGCTCGCATGACCGATTCCCTGGGTCGCACCAGTGATGATCGCGACCTTTCCCTTAAGTCCAAGTTCCATGTTGAGCTCCTGATTCAGGCCAGTTCGGCCATGCGCAGCACGTCAGGCGGTCCGTCCATGAACGCCCCCATCTCGCGACCTAGCGTGCGAAAGTGATCGGCGCCGCGATGCGCCTTGACGGCATCCTCGTCTTTGTAGCGTTCGAGGAACACGTAGGTGAGCGGGTCGTCGCCCTTGTTCAGCGTGTACAGCAGGCAACCGGGTTCGTTGGCGTTGACCGCTGTGACGAGTTTGCGGGCAACCTCCTCGAACTGGGCCTGCTGGCCCTCCTTGACCTTGATTTTGGCGACGACGCTGAGCATCGGCTGACTCCTGTGGTTGGCGGCTCGCCGGCGTCTGCCGGCAGCGATGTGCTCGAGCCGCGCGATCGTTGCGGCTCGTCAGACCCGAGGCGATGCTATCACCGCGCCGCAGCGTGGTCGCGAGGCCCTTTCCAGTAACGCGAACGCCAGCGCCATGACCGCGAACGCCAGCGCTGCCGGTTATGCTCGCAAGCCGCCCAAGTGCGCCATGCTCGCGCGCTGTGCGCATTTATCGAGGGGAACCCAGATGATGAGACTGACCCGATTGAGTCGTTCGGTGGCTGGCAAGGTAGCGCTGATTACCGGCGCCGCGTCTGGCATGGGCCGCGCAACCGCTCAACTGTTCGCCGACGAGCGCGCGATGGTCGCTGTCACCGACCTGCAGGCAGATGCGGTCGAGCGTGTCGTCGCTGAGATCCTAGACGCTGGCGGCCAGGCGCATGGCTGGGTGATGAACGTGCGCGACGACATCCAGGTGAACCAGGTGGTTGCCGATGTCGCGGCGCGTTTCGGGGGACTCGATATCGTCGTCAACAACGCCGGCATCGCGCGCTTTTCGCCGATCGACGCCGACGACTATCCCGAACACTGGGCGGCCAGCCTGGACGTGCTGCTGACCGGGCAGACCCGTGTGATCCGCGCGGCGCTGCCGTGGCTGCGCCGCGCACCCGATCCGCGCATTGTCAATATCGCGTCGACCGAGGGCTTTGGCGCGACCCGGCTGGCCAGCGCGTACACCGCCGCCAAGCATGGCGTGATCGGCCTGACCCGGTCGCTGGCGGTCGAGCTGGGACGCGAGGGCATCACCGTGAACTGCGTCTGCCCGGGTCCGATCGAGACCGGCATGACCGCCGATATTTCCGACGCGGACAAGCAGCAGTTCGCCCGCCGTCGCACCGCGCTCGGACGTTACGGTTCGCCGGAGGAGGTCGCGCACGGAACCCTGAACTTTTGCCTTCCCGCTTCGCGCTACATGACCGGTTCGGTGCTCGCCGTCGACGGTGGATTGCTGGTGCGCAACGCCTGAAAACGTCTTGCCATGGTTCGTGGGCGAAGAGCCTGGACAGGCGCGTCAACGACTGGTTTGTCACTTGATTGCGGTTGATTTTTGCTAAAAAGTTCAAAGTCTTTCGGTAAATGGATACTTTTTCGTATGCAATGAGGTCGATATCCTGCAATCCGGGAAACATGCCATGAACAAACCCAGAAAGCCGGCGACGGCGTTCAGCGCGGTCGTCTTCGATGCCTATGGCACCTTGTTCGACGTGCACTCGGTCGCCACCCTTGCCGAGACGCTGTTTCCGGGTCGTGGCGACGCGCTGTCCCAGCTGTGGCGGCAAAAACAGCTTGAATATTCCTGGCTGCGAGCGATGTCGCGCCGCTACAAGCCGTTCTGGGAGATCACGCGCGACGCGCTGCGATTCTCGTGTGCCCGACTCGGGCTCGCCCTGAACGCCGAGCGCGAGGCCAGCCTGATGAACCAGTACGCGAGCCTGTCAGCGTTTCCAGAAAACCTGCAGGCCTTGCGCGAGCTCAAGGCCGCCGGTTTACCACTGGGCATCCTGACCAATGGCAATCGCGACATGATCGACGTTGCGGTTCGCAGTGCCGGCATGACCGGGCTATTCGACCATCTGCTTTCGTCGGATACCGTCCAGACCTTCAAGACAATGGATACCATCTACGACCTGGCACCGAAGGCCTTCGGCTGCCCGGCCCGCGAGATCCTGTTCGTGTCGTCCAACTGCTGGGATGCGATCGGATCGCGCTGGTACGGTTTCACCAGTTTCTGGATCAATCGTGGCGGCTTGCCGCTCGATCAGCTCGATACCGAACCTGATCACACCGGTCGTGTGCTGACCGACGTCGTCGCGCTGGTGCGCGGCTGACGCGCTCGCGTCGACCGAAGCTGGACCTGGTTTTGACCTTGGCAACATCGCCTCATCCTTATCCTGGCAGGAGTAACTGAAATGACGCAGCGCATCGAAAAATTCGGCTTGCAGGTCGAGCGAAGCCTTCACGACATGATCGAGCAGCAGGCGCTGCCGGGCACCGGGGTGGGTTCCGACCAGTTCTGGAAAGGGCTGTCCGACCTGGTGCATCAGCAGGGTCCGAAGAACCGAGCGCTGCTTGCCCGTCGCGACGAAATTCAGGCCCAGATCGACGCCTGGCATCGCGAGCGTCGCGGCAAGCCGCTGGATCACGCCGAGTACAAGGCCTTCCTCGAAAAGATCGGCTACATCGTGCCGGTCGGGCCCGACTTCAGCGTCGAGACCGACAATGTCGATCCGGAAATCGCGACAATCCCGGGCCCGCAGCTGGTCGTGCCGGTGATGAACGCCCGGTATGCGCTGAACGCCGCGAATGCGCGCTGGGGCAGCCTGTATGACGCGCTTTACGGCACCGATGCGATGGGCGATGCGCCGAGCGCGGGCGGGTACGACGCGGCGCGTGGCGCGCGCGTGATCGCGTGGGCCAAGAAGTTCCTCGATGAAGAAGTGCCGCTGGCCGGCGCCAGCCATGCCGACGTCAGGGCGTACCGGGTCGATGGCGGCAAGCTGGTCGCCGACACCTCCAAGGGCGCAGCGTCGCTGTCAGATCCGGCTTTGTTCGTCGGGTATCGTGGCGACGCGGCATCGCCGTCGGCGATCCTGCTGCGCCACAACCAGTTGCACATCGAGCTGCAAGTTGACCGCGCGCACGAGATCGGCTCATCCGATCTGGCCGGGGTTGCTGATGTGCTGATGGAATCGGCGGTCACGACCATCATGGACTGCGAGGATTCGGTTGCCGCGGTCGATGGCGAGGACAAGGCGCTGGCCTATGGCAACTGGCTGGGCCTGATGAAAGGCGACCTGGTCGAGGCGGTCAGCAAGGGCGGTCGTTCGTTCCAGCGCAAGCTGAATCCGGATCGCGAATACACCGCACCGAACGGTTCTGCGTTCAGTCTGAAGGGCCGCTCGCTGATGCTGGTGCGTAATGTCGGCCACCTGATGACCAATCCGGCGGTGCTCGATCGTGATGGCCTGGAGGCGCCCGAAGGCCTGCTCGACGCGATGTGTACCGTGATGATCGCGATGCACGACCTGCGCAAGAGCTCCGGCGCGCGCAACTCGGTCAAGGGCTCGATCTATGTGGTCAAGCCCAAGATGCACGGTCCGCAGGAAGTGGCCTTTGCCGATGAAATCTTCACGCAAGTCGAGCAGTCGCTCGGGTTGCCGGCCAACACGGTCAAGATCGGCATCATGGACGAGGAGCGTCGCACCACGGTGAACCTCAAGGAGTGCATCCGCGCGGCCAAGCGCCGGGTTGCATTCATCAATACCGGATTCCTGGATCGTACCGGTGACGAAATCCACACGTCGATGCAAGCTGGTGCGATGGTGCGCAAGGCCGACATGAAGGCTCAGCCCTGGATCTCCGCCTATGAGCTGTGGAACGTCGACATTAATATTACCAATCTTAAGTGCAAAGTCTTGAATCATGTTTACAAGACCAACTTTAGCACTAATGAATGTATTATAGAAAATTTTAATTGCTTCACACTCGTCCCAGGTTCCAGTTACATAACGCGGATTGTTCTGCAT
>JALRBB010000102.1 GCA_023257915.1 Quisquiliibacterium sp.
CGACGAGGCCGTGATCTCCTCGAACATCAATCCATATGGATTGATCAGGAAATGATGCTCGGGTCCCGGAATCTTGACCGACACATGCGTGAACACCAGGTCGTCCCAGCCGTACAGTGCAATCAGCCGATAGCAGGCGGCCAGATCGACCCGAAGCTTCCATTCCTGTTCACTGACTTGCTCGCGAACCGAGTTGCTTGGCGCATTCATTGCAAAAACTCCTGTTGGTTAATGAGGCAACCTGTGGAATCTGATGACCGGGCAGTTGGGTCGTCTGTCGGACAGACAGGACGACCCAGCATCGCCAACTGGCAATGCAACTTAAGAGAGTTTGACCAATTGCTTGCCGAAGTTGCGCCCCTTGAGCAGGCCGAGAAAGGCTTGCGGTGCTGACTCAATCCCCTTCGAGACAGTCTCACGGTACCGCATCCCACCGGTTGCGACCAGTTCGCCAAGCTCAGCCAGCGCCGGCGCCCAGGCCTGCGGTTGTTCAGAGATGATGAACCCCTGAACAAGTAGCCGGTTCACCAGCACCGAACGAAAGTTATTGATCGGCATGGCCTCTCCGCTGTAGCCAGAGATCAGGCCGCAAACCGCGATGCGTCCGAACGCATTCATGCGCGCAAGCACCTCGTCAAGCACTGCGCCGCCGACATTATCGAAGTAGCCATCGATCCCTTGTGGCGTCGCTGCGGCCAGGTCGGCCTGCAGGCGTCCTGCCTTGTAGTCGACGCAAGCGTCAAAGCCAAATTCCTCGATCACGGCGCGGCATTTCTCTGGCCCGCCAGCCACACCGACCACCCGGCAATTCTTGAGCTTGGCGAGTTGACCGGCGACCGCACCGACCGCACCACTTGCCGCTGATACCACGAAGGTTTCGCCCGCCTTCGGTTCGATGATCCCGTTGGTTCCCCACCAAGCGGTGACACCGGGCATCCCGACCACGCCGAGATAGGCGGACAAGGGCACGCGGGAGATATCGACCTTGCGCAAACCAACGCCATTGCTGATGCCGTACTGCTGCCAGCCGAGCATGCCAACGACCCTGTCGCCGACCGCAAACTGAGAATTGCGACTTTCGATGACCTCGCCGGCGGTTCCGCCAACCATGACCTGGTCGAGCGCTTGCGGAGCCGTGTAGGACTTCGTATCGTTCATCCGCATCCGCATGTATGGATCCAGCGACAGATAGTCGTTGCGGATCAGCAGTTCGCCATCAGCGGGCTTACCCACCGGCGCTTCGACCAGTCGAAAGTTTTCGACTCGGGCTTCACCGTCCGGGCGACTGGCCAGGACCCATTGTTTGTTGATTGTCATTACGGATTCCTTGATTGGTTCGGGTTACCGAGACCTGAGGGCTTACTTGCGCTCGGCGGTCGCTGAAGAAGGATGTCGTGGGCGGATGGGTTTGAAGGTGCCGGAGCCGCGTGCCAGCAGCCGCTCGTTTTCATCGTGCAGTTCCCCCTCGCAAAAGCAAAGGGAGCCGCTTTGATGCACGCAATGGCCACGCGCGATGATTCGCGTGCCGGTGCTGGCCTGTAAAAAGGTGCTCTTCATTTCAATGGTGACAACACCGACGTCATCCTCGCCATGCGGGTTGCCCACTGAGCGTGCGGCCTGAGTCATACACAAATCGAGCAGGGTCATCAGCACGCCACCGTGCGCCATGCTCAGTGAATTCATCAGTTCAGGACGGACATCCAGAACCAGCAGCGAATTGCCGTTGCCGACCGATTCCTGCTTGACACCAAGGTGCTTGATAAAGGGGCTGTTGCGGACAAAATCCATGGGGCTGCGCCGTAAAGCCCGCGCAGGCGCGCGGATCGCCGGGCTCAAAAGAACAAGCCCCGAAGCATATCGCGCCTCGGGGCTTGTGGTTCTGGCGTCGTTTCAGTTAAGCAATCTCGAAGAGCCCTGCCGCTCCCATGCCACCGCCGATGCACATCGTGACGACCGCCAGCTTCGCACCGCGCCGCTTACCGTCGATCAGCGCATGACC
>JALRBB010000173.1 GCA_023257915.1 Quisquiliibacterium sp.
CGTTGCGCGAGTTCCACATACAGGTCAGTGCCCTGGCGCTTGCCGGCCAGGTCGCGCGCGCCGAGCTCGCGCACCGGCTTGGCCGGGATCCCGGCGGCCAGCACCCGCGGCGGGATCTCACCGCCAACCTTGACGAACGCCATCGCGGCGACGATTGCCTGCTCGCCGATCACCGCGCGATCCATCACCACCGCCTGCATACCGACCAGCGCGTCGCGCCCGATTGTGCAAAAGTGCAACACCGCGCCATGGCCGATGTGGGCACGCTCGCTGATCAGACAATCCATCCCGGGCCCCGAGTGCACAACGCAGTTGTCCTGCAGATTCGAGTCGCGTTGCATCACGATACGACCGAAGTCGCCGCGCAGCACCGCGCCGGGGCCGACGTAGCAGCCGGGCCCGATAATGACATCACCGAGCAGCACCGCGGTCGGATGCACATAGGCGCTCGGGTCGATGACCGGCGTGATGCCTTCGAATGCGTAGACTTGAGGAGTTTGTCGTTCCATGGCGATACTGTGGCGGTCGGCAGCCTGAAACTCTAACACCGGCCCAGGCGCGTGCCGGCTCGAACGGAAAATCATGGACCAGACCTCGCAAACCGGATCCGGTGCGCAACTGTACAAACCCTGCACGATGGGCGAGCTCTTTGTGCGGGCGATCCAGCGCGGCGGCGATCGGATCGCGTTCGTGCTCGACGAGCAGTCGATCAGCTACCGCGAGTTTGGCGAGCGGGTCTCGCAGCTGATCCAGGCCTTGAAGGCGCGCGGCGTGAAGCGCGGCGACGCCATTGCGGTACTGTCCTCGAACCGGCCTGAAGCGGTGATGATCACCGTCGCCGGCTACCTGATGGGACTGCGCGCGACCTGGATGCATCCGCTCGGATCCGAGGATGACCACACCTACCTGCTCGACGACTCCGGCGTCACCACGCTCTTCGTTGACCCGAACACCTTCAGCGAACGCGCGACCGCGCTGGCCACACGAGTACCGGGATTGAAGATGGTGCTGGGTCTCGGTGCTAATGGCTTCGGCGAGGATATCCTGGCCGCCAGCGCGAGCTTCGACGCGCAGCCACTGGCCTGCGAGTCCGATGCTGACGACATCTGCGTGCTGGTCTACACCGGTGGTACCACCGGCAAGCCCAAGGGCGTGATCCACACGCATCGCGTTCAAGTGACGATGGTGATGATGGAACTGGCCGAGTGGGACTGGCCGTGCGAGGTGCGCTTTCTGGCGATGACGCCAATCACCCATGCGGCTGGCGCGATGATCTGCGCCGTCATGCTGCGCTCGGGCACCTTCGTGATGAGCAAGGGCTTTGAGCCAAACCGGTTCTTCGAGCTGGTCGAGCGTCACCGGATCACCAGCACATTCCTGGTGCCGACCATGGTGTATGTGCTGCTTGACCATCCGGGCATCGCCACCGCGGATCTGTCCAGCCTCGAGCTGGTGATCTATGGCGCGTCGCCGATGTCGCCATCGCGATTGATCGAGGCGATGAAACGCTTTGGCCCGGTCTTCATGCAGTTGTACGCGCAGTCGGAGGCACCGAACACCGTGACCGTGTTGCGCCAGCGTGACCACGATCCGGAGCGCTTTGCGCACCGGCTTGCATCCTGCGGTTCCCCGATCGCCGGCAACCAGGTCCGGCTACTCGACGACGACGGCCGCGAGGTAGCGCTAGGCGAGGTCGGCGAGATCTGCGTGCGCGGCCCACTGGTGATGTCGGGGTACTGGAACAAGCCGGACGAAACCGCCAAGGCATTGCGCCACGGCTGGCTGCACACTGGCGATCTCGCGCGCCAGGACAAGGACGGTTTTCTGTACATCGTCGATCGATCCAAGGACATGATCATCTCGGGTGGCTTCAATGTCTATCCGCGCGAGATCGAGGATGTGCTGACCACCCACCCAGCGGTCGCAGCGGCCGGCGTCGTTGGCGTTCCCGACGACAAGTGGGGCGAGGCGGTCAAGGCAGTAGTCGTGCTCAAACCGGACATGCAGGCGAGCGCCGAGGAGCTGATTGCGCTGGTGCGCGAACGCAAGGGCGTCGTCTATGCGCCCAAGTCGGTGGACTTCGTCGACAGCCTGCCGGTCACCGGCCTGGGTAAGCCCGACAAAAAGCAGCTGCGGGCGCGCTACTGGTCCGGCCAGCAACGCGCGGTGCACTGAGCCCACTCCGGCAGGCGCGAGGCGAACACAAGCCGACCGCGGCCGCCCTGGCGGTCTCGACGATCGCTAGCCGGCCTCAGGCTCGAAGCGCAGCAACCGGCGCTCGCCGAGCTGAAACACTCCGGCCCGCACACGCGCACCGATCTTCAGGTCGGTCGGCGCATGACCCATCAGCCGCGCGCCTTCATCCAGATCGACCAGCGCCAGCGCGTACGGCACCAGTTCGCGAAACGCTTCCTCGGGCGGACGCGAGACCACCGTGATCGCGAACACCGTGCCGCCACCTGCGGCGGGCAGCCACTCGAGTCGCTCTGAACCGCAGCCGGTGCAGGCATAGCGCGCCAGCCGCTGAGCGCCACCGCAACTGTGGCAGCGCTGATAGAGGATTTCGTCGCGCTGCAGGGCCTCGACGAAGGGCTTGGCGATCAGGCTCGCAGTCATGCTCAGGCCTCGCGGGAAAGAATCAGGCTCACATGCGACGACAGCACTCCTCCGTCTGCATGCACGAATGCGGTGTGGCGAGGCGAGACCTGACGCTCTCCGGCGCGCTGCGCCAGCTGACGCCAGGTCTCGGCCAGATGAGCCATACCGCCGCCGACGCCAGAGTGGCCAAACGACAGCAGCCCGCCATGCGTGTTCAACGGCTGCGGCCCGTTGGGCGCAAACACGCCTTCGCGCAGCAGGCGCGCCGAACCTCCAAACGGTGCAAAGCCGGTTTCCTCGAGCAGGATCGCCAGCGTGATCGTGAACGAGTCGTAGATGGCTAGGTAGTCAATCGCATCGCGGCTGATGCCGGCCTCGGCAAATGCGCGCGCGGTGGCATCGCGGGCGCCGAAATTGCGGGTGTCAGCGATGGCGGTCAGATGCTGATGTCGATGCGCCTGCCCGGCGCCCAGGATCGCGATCCGCGCGCCGGCCGGCGCATCGGCGCTCACGACCATCGCAACCGCCCCGTCGGAGATCGGACAGCAGTCGAGCAACTTCAGCGGCGAGGCAATCGGCTTGGACGACAGCACCTCGTCGAGCGTAATCGGCGTGCGCAGGTGCGCGCCGGGATGACGGGACGCGTTGGCGCGCATCGCGACCGCAAATGCAGCGAGGTCGGCCTCGTCGAGTCCACTTTCATGCAGATAGCGCGACGCGAGCAGCGCGTAGTAAGCCGGGATCATCGTGCCATTTGGGAGCTCGAAGTCCGGATCCCCGACCTGCGCAAGCGTTGCAATCGCGTTGTCGCGCTGCTGCCCGCTCAGGCGGTTTTCGCCGGCCACGACCAGCACATTACGACAGCGCCCCGAGCGCACCAGTTCACGCGCGAGCATCAGCATGCCGGCGCCTGTCGCGCCTCCCATCTGCATGGCATGCGCATAAGCCGGCTCCAGTGCGAAGCGCTCGCAAAACAGCGTCGCCAGCATCAGGTGCGGCAGCGTCGTTGCGTAGCCGCACAGCACGCCGTCGATCTGCGCGCGGGCCAGGCCAGCTTCGCCAAGCGCCTGGGTGGCGGCCTGCGCCATCAGGTCGAGCGGGCCGGCGTCGAGTCGTCCGAAGGCGGTGGTTCCGGCTCCGGTCAGATAGGCAGTGTTCAGGGTCGGGCTCCGTGGCTCTGGTTGGGCGGCGCCGACTGCTGCGAGTCAAAGTCGCGGGCAGCTTCGTCGCTGGGCGATAGCATAGGCGGATCGCGCCGCCGATGACAGTGCGAGCGTAGCGCGCGATTCGGCACCGCGGGCCGGTGAGCGCGCGCGCAGTCCGCCGTGTGCGCCGCGATACGGCTCACCGGGGCTCGGCTCGCGAATCCGGCCGCCAGGCCTGAGTGCGCGATACCGCCGGGCAAAAACGTCGGTACAGAATCGGCAGCAGGAACAAGGTCAGCGCGGTCGAACTCGCCAGCCCGCCGATGACGACGATCGCCAGCGGGCGCTGGATCTCCGAGCCCGGGCCGGTGGCAAACAGCAGCGGCAGCAAACCGAATGCGGCGATCGTCGCGGTCATCAGCACCGGACGCAGGCGGCGTCGGCTGCCTTCGACGACAACCTGCGCCACGTCCATGCCCTGCTCCAGCAGCGTGTTGTAGTGACTGACCAGTACGACGCCGTTGAGCACCGCAATGCCCAGCAGCGCGATGAATCCGACCGAAGCCGGAACCGACATGTACTGGCCGGACGCCCATAGCGCGATCGCGCCGCCGACCATCGCGAACGGGATATTTGCAAACACCAGCGCCGACTGGCGCAGCGATCCGAAGGTCGCGAAGAGCAACACGAAAATCAGCGCCAGCGCGGTCGGCACGACCAGCATCAGTCGCGCGGCGGCGCGCTGCTGATTCTCAAACTGCCCACCCCACACCAGTCGATACCCGGGCGGTAGCTGCACTTTGCGTTCGACCTGCGCGCGCGCGTCGTCGACGAAACCGACCAGGTCACGCCCGCTGACATTGGACTGCACCACCGAGTAGCGCGACGCATTCTCGCGATCGATCTTGACCGGACCATCCACCCGCTCGATGCGCGCGAGTTCGCGCAAGGCCACCGCCCGCCCGTCCGGCAAGGCCAGCATCAATTGCTCGAAGCGCTGCGGCGACTCGCGCAATGATTGCTCGCCTCGCAACAGCAGCGGCGTTCGCATACCCGGCTCGGGAACGATGCCGGTGACCACACCCTCAAGCCGCCCCTTGAGCAGTTCAGCAATCTGGTCAACCCCAAGCCCGTAGCGACCGGCTGCCATCCGGTCGATCGCAATCCGCAAGTACTGCACACCCTCATTGGTCAGCGTGAACACATCCTGGTTGCCGGGCACCTCGCGCAACACCGTCTCGATCTTGCGTGCCAGCGCATTGAGTGTGACCAGGTCCGGGCCAAAAATCTTGACCGCGAGATCGCCGCGAACACCGGTCAGCATCTCGGAGACCCGCATCTCGATCGGCTGCGTCGAGATGGTGGGCCGGCGCCTGACCGGGCGTCGCCTGCACCACTATCTCAACCCCGAGCGTCCGGTGCACCCCGATGCCATGCGCGTGCACGGCCTGAGCGACGAGTTCCTCGCCGACAAGCCGCGCTTTGCCGAACTGGCCGCGGAGGTGCTGGAGTTCGTCCGCGGCGCTGAGGTGTTGATCCACAACGCGGCCTTCGACACGGGTTTTCTCGACGCCGAGCTGTCGCGACTGAAGCACCCGCCGCTGCGAGAGCTGGCCGGCCGCGTGACCGACACCCTGGCGATGGCGCGCAACTTGTACCCCGGCAAGGCCAACTCGCTCGATGCGCTGTGTCGCCGGCTGGAGGTGGACAACAGCGACCGCAGCTTCCACGGCGCGCTGCTGGACGCCGGGCTGCTGGCCGAGGTCTACGTTCGCATGACGCGCGGGCAGGAATCCTTGGTGATCGACGCCAGCGGTGGCGCGGCATCGGGGCAGGGCGGGGTCGAACGCGTCGACCTCAGCCGCTACGTGC
>JALRBB010000181.1 GCA_023257915.1 Quisquiliibacterium sp.
CTTACATCAACGAGCGCCAGCAGTCGGGCCGACGGATTGTCGAGTTCCAGGGCATCCAGTTCATGCTGGCGGATATGGCGACCGATCTGGCGCAGTGCGAGGGTTGGCTGTGGCATGTCGCCCGACTCGTTGAGTCTGGTGCGGACGATTTCGGGATTGAGGCGTCGATGCTCAAGATGCGTGCCTCCGATCTCGCAATGAAGATTTCGACCGAAGCGGTGCAACTGCTTGGTGGTTACGGTTACTGCCGCGATCACCGGGTCGAGCGACTGATGCGCGATGCGAAGATCACGCAGATCTGGGAAGGAACCAACCAGGTCCATCGCCAGTTGATCGGGCGCAGTTTTATCGAAAAGCGCAGTCGGTCCTGAGCGACCGCTTGAGCGCTGGCACTTAGTTGATGACAACCGGTTGCGATTGCATCGCAACCCCAGGAGAGGCATCAGATGACTGACATCAAGACCGTCGGCGTAGCCGGCTGCGGCACCATGGGGGCCGGCATCGCGATCGTGTGCGCCCGCGCAGGGTTTCGCACGATCGTCTTCGACACCCGAGCCGATGCGCTGGAGCGCGCACGTGGACAAACCGAGGCCTTCTTCCAGAAATCGGTGCAGCGAGGCAAGCTGGCCGCCGACGAACTGCCAAAGATCCTGCAGCGCTTTGAATTCACGACCAGTATCGAGGCGCTCGCGCCCTGTGACCTGGTCATCGAAGCGGTGTTCGAGGACCTGAAGGTCAAGCACGCGCTGTTTGCACAGATTCATCCGGTGGTCGGCGCGCACACGATCTTCGCGTCGAATACCTCCACCATCTCGATTACCGAGATCGCTGGCGGGTCTGGTCGTGCGGATCGTTTCGTCGGCATGCACTTTTGCCTGCCCGCGCAGCTGATGAAGCTGGTCGAGATGTCACCGGGTCTGGTCACCAGCGACGAGACTTTCGAGACCGCCTGGGCCTTTTGCAAGGCGCTCGGTCAGAACCCGGTGCGCACGCAAGACAGTCCGGGCTTCATCCTCAATTACTTTCTGATCCCGTTCAACAACGATGCGATCCGCTTGGTCGAGCAAGGCGTCGCCGAGCCGGCCGATATCGATCTTGCGATCAAAACCGCAATGGGCTATGCGATGGGACCGTTCGAATTGCTCGATCTGGTCGGAATGGACACGCAGGTGCTGCTGTGCGACGCGATGCACGGCCTGACCCATGAGCCGCGCGCCACCTGCCCGGCGCTGGTCAAGCGGATGATCGCCGCCGGTCATCTGGGCAAGAAGACCGGCCGGGGTTTTCACAGTTACGGCGATACCAAGATTTTTGGAGCCTGATCATGCTGCGCTATGTCATCGAAAAGCACGGCGATAGCCGTTCGTTCCCGGCCGACGAGCCGCAGACCCACCCGCTGCTGGTCAATGCTGCCGATCATCCGCAGACCCGTGGTCCGCACGACGTCTTGTTGCTGATCGGCGCGGATGCCGGTCAGGCGCTGGCCCGCGTTGAAAATCCGGCCGCGTGGGCCGCGATCTTGATTGAACTCGGACCTGAATGCCTGGGTGTGCACACCGGCGAGGACCGCGGCCACGAAGGCTCGAACCTGCTTGGCTTTGCGCGCTTTCGGATGGGCAAGGCGATGCCGACCGCGTTGATCGAGTTGGTCCGCCAGCCAAACAGCAGTGCCGACGCAATCGCCGCGGCGCGCGAAGTTTTCGAAGGGAGTGGCCTGAAGCTTGCGGTTTGCAACGACTTCCCGGGCCGCATCGTCGATCGGCTGATCCGCCCTTACCTGAACGCGGCGCTGCGCCGCCTCGACGAGAAACTGGCCAGCGCCGACGACATGGACACGACGCTGCGCTTGGGCCTTGGCTATCCAGAGGGCCCGATCGCGCTGCTCGAGCGCACCGGACTGGCCGAGCATCATGACGTGACGCTCGCGTTGCAGCAGGCGCTCGGCGACAACGCGTACGCGCCGGCACGCCGCGCCCAGGTGGCCAAGGCGCGGCAGTCGCGTGGCTGATCGGGGGCATTGACGATGCGCCCCCTGCAAGGCGTCAAGGTGCTGGATTTCAGCACGCTTCTGCCCGGACCAGTGTGCTCGTTGATTCTTGCCGAGGCGGGCGCCGAGGTGATCAAGATCGAGCGTCCGGGTGCTGGCGACGAGATGCGCACTTATGTGCCACGCTGTGGCGCCGACAGCGTCAACTTTGCTTTGCTTAACCGTGGCAAGCGCTCGATCGCGATTGATCTGAAGGATCCGCAGCAGCGCGAGACACTGATGCCACTGATCCGGGAAGCGGACGTTGTGCTCGAGCAGTTCCGCCCGGGCGTCATGGATCGTCTGGGACTTGGCTACGATGCACTGGCGGCCATCAATCCGGGCATTGTGTATTGCGCAATCACCGGCTACGGCCAGCATGGCCCGCGCGCCATGGTTGCGGCGCACGACCTGAACTACGTGTCCGAGTCCGGCATGTTGTCGCTGGTTGCTGATGCAAGCGGTGCGCCGGTCCTGCCGCCTGCGCTGATCGCCGACATCGCCGGTGGCGCGTACCCGGCAGTGATCAATATCCTGTTGGCCTTGCGTGAGCGTGATCGATCCGGGCACGGTAGCAAGCTCGATGTGTCGATGAGCGACAACCTGTTCACCTTCCTGTACTGGGCGATCGGCGAAGGCACTGCGACCGGCGACTGGGCGACACCCGGCAGCGGACTGGTGGCCGGTGCGAGTCCGCGCTACCAGATCTACCGAACGGCGGACGACAAATTCCTCGCCGCCGCGCCGCTCGAGCAGAAGTTCTGGGAGAACTTTTGCCGGCTGGTCGAGGTGCCCGAAACCTTGTGCGATGACGCCATCGATCCGCAGGCAACTCGTGCCGAAGTCGCACGCCTGATTGCGGCCCGCACCGCTGCCCAGTGGCAACAACGTTTCGAGGGTCATGACGTTTGCTGCACGATCGTTGCAAGCATGCGTGAGGCCATCGATGATCCGCATTTCAAGGCGCGCGGCTTGTTTACGCGCCGTGTACGAACTGACACCGGCGATCTGACCGCGGTGCCGGTACCGGTGGTGGATGCGTTTCGTGGTGAGCAGACGAGCGTCGGCTATCCTCGTCTGGGTGAGCACAATGCGTTGCTCGATCGCAAAAGCCGCGGGGAGTGAGCGATGCGCGCAGTCACCATTCATGAAACCGGGCCGGCGGCCGGCCATCGGGTCGAGCAGATCGCCGATCCGATCCCCGGGGCAGGCCAGGTGGTCGTGCGCACCCATGCGATCGGCGTCAACTATCCGGACATGCTGGTCGTCGAGGGTAAGTATCAGCTGATTCCGCCGCGGCCGTTTTCGCCGGGCAAGGAAGCGGCCGGCCTTGTGGATGCGGTCGGCGAGGGAG
>JALRBB010000274.1 GCA_023257915.1 Quisquiliibacterium sp.
GATGGCTGGTTCCATACCGGCGACCTTGGGGTGCTGCATCCGGACGGTTACGTGAAGCTCAAGGACCGCTCAAAGGACATCATCATCTCGGGCGGGGAGAACATCAGCTCGATTGAGGTCGAAGACGCGCTGTACAAGCACCCGGCGGTGCTGGCCTGCGCGGTGGTCGCGCGTCCAGACGAAAAATGGGGCGAGACGCCGCTGGCCTTTGTCGAGGTCAAGCCGGAGCTGCACCCGAACACACCCGAGGGTGTGCAGGCGCTGGCCACGGAGCTGATCGAGCATTGCCGCGGTCTGCTGGCGCGCTTCAAATGCCCGCGCGAGGTGCGCTTCGAGGAGCTGCCCAAGACCAGCACCGGCAAGATCCAGAAGCATGTGCTGCGCGATCGCGTGAAGTCGGCGAGCGCGATTTGAGACGCGGTGGCGGTTTGCCTGGCGCAGGATTCGTCGTGCCCGTGCTGCGTGGTGCGCTACTTGCGACCTGTTGGGCCGCCAGCCTTACCTGGACGTCTAGCGCACAGGCCGACGCCGGCTTTGAGCGCTGCCTGGCTGGCCTGCGTGGCGATGCGCTGGCACGCGGCGTGTCGGCGGCCACCTTCGATCGCATCACGCGCGATTTGCAGCCCGATATGTCGGTGCTTGAGCGGCTCGATTACCAGCCCGAGTTCAAGCTGCCGATCTGGGATTACCTGGCGGCGCTGGTCGATGACGAGCGCGTTGCCGAGGGGCGCGCAATGCTCGCGCGCTGGCGCGACACGCTGGGCAAGATCGAAAGCGAATACGGCGTGGATGCCGCCACGGTAGTCGCGGTCTGGGGCGTGGAGAGCAATTACGGCAAGTCCTTCGGCAAGCGTCCGCTGCTCACGTCGCTGTCGACGCTTTCCTGCTACGGCAGGCGCCAGCCTTTCTTTCGCGGGGAGTTTCTGACCACTTTGCGCATCGTGGACGAAGGCCATCTCCAGCCGGATCGGCTGGTCGGCTCATGGGCCGGCGCGTTCGGCCACACCCAGTTCATGCCGTCCACGTTCATGCGGATCGCGGTCGACTTCGACGGCGACGGCCGGCGCGATATCGTCGACAGCATCCCGGATGCGCTCGCGTCCACCGCGAACTACCTGCGGCGCTCCGGTTGGCGCGACGGGCAGACCTGGGGTTACGAGGTGCGTCTGCCCTCAGGCTTTGATGAGTCGCTGGCGGGCAGAAAGAGCAAGCGGGCGCTGTCGCAATGGTCGGCGCTTGGCGTGCGCGCACTGGTGCCAGGTCAGGGCAAGGCAGGTGCGAGCGCGCAGTCGCAAGGCATGGCCACCGATGCGAAGGCTGGCCTGCTGCTGCCCGCCGGTCCACAGGGGCCGGCCTTCCTGGTGTTTCGCAATTTCGACGCGATCTACTCGTACAACGCTGCCGAGAGCTATGCGCTCGCGATCGCGCATCTGGCCGACCAGCTGCGTGGCGGCGGCGCGTTCATCACGCCTTGGCCGACTGATGACGTCGGGTTGTCGCGCGCCGGGCGACGCGAGCTGCAGACGCTGCTCGTGCTGCGCGGCCACGACATTGGCGAGATCGACGGTATGATCGGCTCGCGTTCGCGCGAGGCGATCAAGGCCGAGGAGCAGCGGCTGGGCATGACGCCAAGCGGGAGGGCCGGGCAGAAGATTCTGCGCCTGCTGCGCGACGACAAGCGCTGAAGGCCGACAAGCCGTTTTCCGGGCAGGCTTGCCCGACTCGGGCTCTGATCAGGGACTGTTCGGGCCCCAGCGCGTCCAGCGCACCGCGGCCGCCGCCGACAGCCCGTACGAGGACATCGCCACCGCCACCAGTGCGAAGTACTGCCATGCAGCCGCATCATTGGCGGCGAGCCAGGCGCCGAACACAAACGCCACGACCAGACGCACGGTGCCGGCCATGACCAGCCCGGCCACCTTGCCGGAGCCCTGCGACGAAAAATACAGCGTCGTGCCGATGCCAAGCAGGGCGAACGCCGGGCCGACGATGCGCAGATACTGGCGCGCATGCTCGAGCACGCCCTCGTCGCTGGTGAAGATCGTCGCCCACAGGTCGGGGATCACCGCGACGATGACACCGAACAGGCCGAGAGCGAGCATCGAGATCGATGCTGCGGTCCAGGCGATTTTGCGGGCACGGGCCACGTTGCCGGCACCGATCGCCATGCCGATCATGGGCACCGAGGCCACACCGACGCCGAACGCGAACGGGGTGACCAGGAATTCGAGTCGCTGTCCGATCGCATAACCGGCCAGCGGCAACACGCCAAGCGGTGCGATCAGGCTGGCGAAAATCTGCATGGTCAGCACGGTCTGCACCGGTGACAGGCAGGCGACTGCGCCGACCTTCAGGATGTCGCCGAGCATCTCGCGACGCACCGGGAAGCCTTGCACTCGCAGGTGCAAGCGGCCTTGTCCGCTGGTCAGGTACCAGCCAAAGAATGCGACTGCGCAGGCGGTGGCCAGAATCTGGCCGATCGCGATGCCCGGCATGCCCAGTGATGGAATTGGTCCGAAGCCCAGCGACAACACACCGCTCAGCACGATCTGCAAGCCGGCGCTGGCGA
>JALRBB010000021.1 GCA_023257915.1 Quisquiliibacterium sp.
ACCACGATCGTATTCGCGGTGTTCGTCTGGGACCGCATCCCGATCGCCACGGTCTGTCTAGGGGTCCTGGTCGGACTACCGCTGTTCTTCCTTGTATTCCCGTTCTCAGGCCCCGACGGTCCGGTGGACCCCTTTGCGCTGTTCTACGGTTTCAGTCATCCGGCGCTGCTTGCAATCTGTGCACTGATGATCCTGGGCCAGTCAATGGTGCTGACCGGTGCACTGGAGCCGGCCGCCCTGAGGCTTTCTTCTCTGGTCGCGCGGCGGCCCGGAATCGCTCTGCTTGCCGTATTGGTCGGCGCAGCGGCGGTCAGCGGCTTCGTCAACGACACGCCAGTGGTCGTGCTGCTGATCCCTTTGCTGATCGCTGCGATGCAGCGGGCCAAGGCTTCACCGGCAACGGTGCTGATGCCGATGAACTACGCGGTGCTGATCGGCGGCATGGCGACAACGATCGGAACCTCAACGAACCTGATCGTCGTTTCGATGGCGCAGCAACTCGGTGTCAAGCCCTTCGGGATGCTCGACTTTTACCCGCTGGTGGCGATGGCAGCAGTGCCCGCTTTGCTCTACCTTTGGCTGGTGGCCCCCCGGTTGCTGCGTTCTGTCGAACCACCATCCGAGCCATACACCGAGCAGGTGTTCGACGCTGATCTTCGGGTCGAGCCTGAAAGCTGGATGGAGGGCAAGCAGTTCCGCGAGGTGCTGTCCGCCACCGAAGGACGGATGCGGGTACTCGACGTGCGTAACTCGCGCGGCTTTTCACGACCGCGACTGCCGACGATGAAGCTGGTGGCCGGCGACCGCCTGCTGGTGCAGGACACCGTGCAAAACCTGAAGGAATACGAAACCGTTCTGAAGGCCAAGCTGCATGGCGTCGACCTCGAGGAAGACGAGGACCAGCAAACCGCGGCAGTCGGGGATGCGAATGAAACGGCCGCGACAGGCAGCCCAACGCTTGCTGCGGCTGTCGTTGTGCAGACGCCGGAACCCGAAGCGATCGCTGCGGCGACGACGGCTGCTGCAGTCAGCCCTGGCGAACGCGGCGCAGGTGACGAGGAGCGCACGACCGAGGATGAGGAGCCCGACGAAGCCCGCAAGCAGCGCGATGAGGATGTGCATCCGGACACGATCGTCGCGCAGATCGTCGTCACACCAGAGTCGCCGCTGGAAGGGCGTAGCGTCCGGCAGCATCGACTCGCCGAGCGCTACCGTCTGGTCGTCGTCGGGCTGCGCCCGGTCCGCGCCGGCAAGGGGTGGTCGCGCAAAGAAATCGCCGACCGTCCGATCGGCGCCGGCGATATCCTGCTGGTGCAGGGATCCGAAGAGCAACTGCTGGCTGCCCAGCATGATGGCATTGGGCTGCTACTCGACTCCCGACACGTGGTACCACGCCAGGAGAAGGCGGTAATCGCGCTGGTAACCATGGCGATCGTCGTCCTGCTGGCGGCAACCAAGGCGCTGCCGATCGGCCTGGCTGCCCTGGGCGGAGTGCTGGTGCTGCTCGCCACGCGCAGCCTGAGCTGGCAGGACGTCGGTAACTCGCTATCGACCAAGGTCATCATGCTGGTGGCCGCAAGCCTGGCGCTGGGCAGTGCGCTGTCGACGACCGGCGGCACCGCCTTCCTAGCTAATCAACTGGTCTCCCTGGCCGGTGCGATCGAACCGCGTTATCTGCTCGCGCTGCTGATGCTGTTGATGGGCCTGTTCACGAATTTCGTCTCGAACAACGCTGCGGCGGCGATTGGCACACCCTTGGGCATCGAGATCGCCAAGGCACTGAGCGTACCGGTCGAACCCTACGTGCTGGCGGTTCTGTTCGGCTGCAACCTGTGCTACCTGACACCGATGGGCTACCAGACCAACCTGCTGGTGATGAACGCGGCCGGCTATCGCTTTGCGGACTTCGTCAAGGTCGGCACTCCGCTGTTTCTGATCATGTGGGTGGCGCTGTGCACGATGCTGGTCCGTGTCTACGGGCTTTGAATCCTGGCCCCAGACTCCAGCGAATCCACAAAACGGCCGTTGACCGCCAGCGTCTGACCATTGCGCGTCGAAAAGCGCCGACGCCGCTGAATTTGGCGTATCTTTGCAAGCCGCCGGCGCAACCGGTTTACGCCCAATCACCAACCGAAAGAACCCCCGAACATGAACAGACGCACGTTGCTGAAATCGGCACCCGCCTTGATCCTGCCCGCACTGGCCCCGCTCAGCGCACGCGCCGCGACCTATCCGATCAAACCCGTCAAGATCATCGCGTCAGTGCAACCCGGCGGCGGTGTCGACCTGGTCGCCCGCACGATGGCCGAGCAATTGTCGCGCAGTCTGGGCAAGAGCTTCGTCGTTGAGAATATGGCCGGAGGCGGAGGCGTCATCGCGACGCAGGCGGTCGCACGCTCCGCGCCGGACGGCTACACGCTGATGG
>JALRBB010000311.1 GCA_023257915.1 Quisquiliibacterium sp.
GCCTCGGCGGGAAGCAACACGAAGACGATGGCGAGCCCGCTCGCGTAACGAATCCATCGATTCCAAGAATTCCAAGTGACTTTCATCGCGTGTCTCCTTGTTCAAGACCGGGACACAGTCCTCTTGTTCTTCTTCTTAAACCAAGCGTACGCGCGCTCCCGAATGGCTGACAATGCGATTCCGCATTGCCAGCCAATGCTGGGAGCCCCAAGGGCTAGCGCAACACCGTGTGCTCGAACGCCAGCTGCGGGTCGATGCCCGCGAGCGCTGCGTGTCCTGGCCTGGTACGCGTCAGTCCGACAGCGCGCGCATCTCGCGGATCAGGTCAGACTTGCCTTCGAAGCCGATGCCGGGCAACTCGGGCATTGTGATGATGCTGTTCTCGACCCGAACGCCGTCGGGAAAGCCGCCATAGGGCTGGAACAGGTCCGGATACGACTCGTTGCCTCCAAGACCCAGCCCGGCCGCAATGTTCAGCGACATCTGATGGCCGCCGTGCGGCACGCAGCGCGCCGGCGACCAGCCATGCTCGCGCAGCATGTTCAGCGTGCGCAGGTATTCCACCAGTCCGTAGCTCAGCGCACAGTCGAACTGCAGCCAGTCACGGTCGGCGCGCATGCCGCCGTAACGGATCAGGTTGCGGGCATCTTGCATCGAGAAAAGATTCTCGCCGGTCGCCATCGGGTTCGGATAGTAGTTGCGCAGTGTTGCCTGCAATTCGAAGTCCAGCGGATCACCGGGCTCCTCGTACCAGAACAGGTTGTACTGCGACAACGCTTTGGCATAGGCGATCGCGGCATCCAGGTCGAAGCGGCCATTGGCGTCGACGCACAGTCGCTGCCCGTCCTGCAGGATCGACAGCACCGAATCGATGCGGCGCAGGTCTTCGTCGAGCGAGGCGCCGCCAATCTTCATTTTGACGACCGAATAGCCGCGGTCCAGATAGCTGCGCATCTCGTCCTTGAGTTGTGCGTCGTCCTTGCCCGGGTAGTAGTAGCCACCGGCTGCGTAGACAAAGACCTTGCGGTTGGGCTGTGCGTCGCCGTAGCGCTCGGCGAGCAACTGGAACAGCGGCTTGTTCTCGATTTTGGCCACCGCATCCCAGATCGCCATGTCAATCGTGCCGATCGCGACCGAACGCTCGCCATGGCCGCCGGGCTTTTCGTTCCTGAACATCGTGGCCCAGATCCGATGCGGATCGAGTACCCCCTTGGCGTCGAGTAGCGAATCCGGCGCCGCCTCGGTGAGCCTGGGCAGGAAGCGTTCGCGCATCAGCATGCCCTGACCGTAGCGGCCGTTCGAGTTGAAGCCGTAGCCGACAACAGGCCTGCCATCGCGGATCACGTCGGTGATCACCGCGACCAGGCTCAGCGTCATCTTGCTGAAGTCGATGTAGGCGTTGCGGATCGGGCTGGCGATCGGGACGGTTTTTTCGCGAATTTCCAGGATTTTCATGGTGATGTGACAAGTGAATTCAGCGCGAATGATCCGCTGGCAGCCCGGTGCTGGCAAATCGGACGCATCAGCGCTTTTCGGGGCGTCAGCCGGCAGCCGGCAGCGGGGATCGGATGATTGCTTCCCACGCTTCGCCCTCTTGCCCGCGATGGCCGTGTCTGAGCCGAATCGCCTGGGTTTCGAGTCGCACTGTTGGGAGCATGTCGCCCAGATCAACCAGCGCCCCTGTCGTGAGGTCGGGCTCGGCGAGCGAGCGAGGAATCCAGGCGACTCCGATCCCGGTCTGGGCAAGGTGCTTCGCGGCGATTGTCAGCGCGGTCTCGGTGCGTCGGCGCACCACCACGCCGGCCTGGATCCGGGGGGCGATCCTGCGCAGCATCAGCGCGCCCATGAACACGTCTGGCGGGTAGACGATTGCAGGCAACTCTCCTGCCTGATACTGGGCCTGCAGATGAGCCAGGTGCGGTGCGCTAAAGACCGGGATCAGCTCGTCTTCGCCGATCACGATGGTTTCGATGATCGAATCATCCCAGCTTGGGGCAGCGTCCAGTGCGCGGTAGGTGATCGCGATGTCGGCCTGGCGCTTAATCAGCAGGTTCAT
>JALRBB010000340.1 GCA_023257915.1 Quisquiliibacterium sp.
CGCGATACATCGCTCCGAGCTGACCGATCGTCACATGGCTCTCGTCAATGATCATCAGCGCATCAGACGGCAGGTAATCGACCAGCGTGGGAGGCGGCTCACCCGGCCGGGCGCCCGACAAGTGCCTGGTGTAGTTCTCGATGCCCTTGCAAAAGCCGAGCTCCTGCAGCATTTCGATATCGAAGCGCGTGCGCTGCTCGAGTCGCTGGGCTTCAACGAGTTTGCCCTGTTCATAAAAGAACTTCAGCCGATCGGCGAGTTCTTCCTTGATCGTTTCCAGAGCCCGCATCACTGTCGCTCTGGGCGTCACGTAGTGCGAGGACGGATAGACCGTAAAGCGCGGGATCTTCTGGCGCACCCGTCCGGTCAACGGATCGAACAACTGAATCGTCTCGATCTCATCGTCGAACAACTCGACGCGCACCGCGAGTTCCGCGTGTTCGGCCGGAAAGATGTCGATCGTGTCACCGCGTACGCGGAAGGTGCCACGGGCGAAATCCGCCTCGCTGCGTTTGTACTGCATGCCCACCAGTCGCTGCAGGACATCGCGCTGCGACATCCGGTCACGAACGCGCAGCACCAGGATCATCTGGTGGTAGTCGGTCGGATTACCGATGCCGTAAATGCACGACACAGTGCCAACAATGATGGTGTCGCGGCGCTCGAGCAGGGACTTGGTCGCCGACAGGCGCATCTGCTCAATATGCTCGTTGACCGACGAATCTTTCTCGATATAAAGATCGCGCTGCGGGACGTAGGCTTCCGGCTGGTAGTAGTCGTAATAGGAAACGAAGTACTCGACCGCATTGTTCGGAAAGAACTCACGCATCTCGGAATACAGCTGTGCGGCGAGCGTCTTGTTCGGCGCGAGCACCAGGGCCGGTCTGCCGGTTCGAGCGATGACATTGGCCATCGTGTAGGTCTTGCCCGATCCGGTCACACCGAGCAGCGTCTGGTAACTCAGGCCATCGTCGATGCCTTCGACCAGGCGCGAGATCGCCTCCGGTTGGTCGCCAGCGGGCTCGAACGGCCTGTAGAGCTGGAACGGACTTCCCGGATAACTGACGAACTTCGAGCTGTCGAGCGCGAGGCCGGCCATGTCATCAAATGCCCAAAAAAACTGCGTGCTAAACTATTGATTCGTATGGATTCCCGCTGCGCTGCCGCAATTGCGGACCTCCATCGAACTTTGCCTGTTGCCCGGCTGCCGGACGAACCGCGCCGAGCCAAACGACAATTATCGCCAAACCCCCTGTAAAAAGCTAGTGTTTTGCACATTTTTTGTGCAGACCGTTGCTCGACAGAGCCTTTTATCTCATATTTTTCAAGGACTTGGACCAAAACATGAGCGCTTCGATGTTCTCCGCGGTTGAAATGGCACCGCGCGACCCGATCCTGGGACTCACCGAGGCGTTCGTAGCCGACACCCGTCCAAACAAAGTGAATCTCGGCGTTGGCGTCTACTACGATGACAACGGCAAGGTGCCACTTCTTGCTGCAGTGCGGGAGGCCGAGAAAGCCCGCATCGAGAGCGCTCCGGCGCGCAGCTACCTGCCCATCGAAGGCATCGCTGCCTACAACAGCGCCGTCCAGACCTTGTTGTTCGGCAAAGACTCTGCACTGCTGGCTGCCGGTCGAGTCGCCACCTTTGAGTGCCTGGGCGGCACCGGCGCACTGAAGGTGGGCGGTGATTTCTTACGTCGCCTGAACCCGAATGCGGGCCTTTGGATTAGCGACCCGAGTTGGGAAAACCATCGCGCGCTGTTCGAAGCGGCTGGCTTCACGGTCAACGCCTATCCGTATTACGACGCAGCCACGCATGGCGTGAAATTCGAGGAAATGCTTGCCTGCATGGCGCAGATGCCCGTGGGCTCGATCGTTGTGCTTCATGCCTGCTGCCACAACCCAACCGGTGTCGACCTGAACCCGGAACAGTGGAAAAAGGTCGTCGACGCGGTCGGCAAACATGGGCTTGTTGCATTTCTCGACTGCGCTTATCAGGGCTTTGCCGAAGGCATCGATGCGGACGCACAGGCGATTCGTCTGTTTGCAGAGTCCGGCCTGAATTTCTTCGTATCCAGTTCGTTTTCAAAATCCTTCTCGCTGTACGGCGAGCGAGTCGGAGCGCTGTCGATCGTCACGGCCGACCGCGAAGAGACCGCACGGGTGATCAGCCAGGTCAAACGGGTTGTGCGCACCAACTATTCGAACCCGCCGACCCATGGTGCGGCGGTGGTGTCGGCTGTGCTTAACGACCCCAAGCTGCGCCAACTCTGGGAAGATGAACTGGCCATGATGCGTGAACGCATTCGCGCGATGCGAATCGGGCTGGTCGAGCGCCTGAAGCAGCGCGGACTCACGCAGGATTTCTCATTCGTGATCCGCCAGCGCGGCATGTTTTCCTACTCGGGGATGAATCCGCAGCAGGTCGAGCGCCTTCGCAACGAGTTCGGTATCTACGCCATCGGCACCGGCCGGATCTGCCTCGCGGCGCTGAACTCGAAGAACATCGACGCTGTTGCGGATGCGATGGCCGCGGTGATCAAGGGCTAAAGCGCTTCGCTCTTTAGCCGAGTTCACTTCGCAACTTGCAAGCCCCTTGTAGTAACGATAGAATCTCGGGCTCGATTCCCCGATAGCTCAGTCGGTAGAGCGCCGGACTGTTAATCCGTAGGTCCCTGGTTCGAGCCCAGGTCGGGGAGCCAAGAAAATCCGAATGAAATAAAGCACTTGTGGACGATGTCCCAAGTGCTTTTTTCTTTTCCAGCCTCTACGGAAGTTGCTAGTAGTGTCCTGCGTAGTGCATA
>JALRBB010000353.1 GCA_023257915.1 Quisquiliibacterium sp.
AGGAGCGATGGTTGAAGGTGGACAGCACATGCACCTTGACATGCTTGGCGGAGAGGCGACGGTCAGTGATGCGCGACCACAGGATCGGGTGCATCTCGGCCATGTTCGAGCCCCACAGCACGAAGGTGTCGGTGTTCTCGATGTCGTCGTAGCAGCCCATCGGCTCGTCGATACCGAAGGTGCGCATGAACCCGGCCACCGCCGAGGCCATGCAATGGCGTGCATTCGGATCGATGTTGTTCGACAGAAAACCGGCCTTGTAGAGCTTGGCGGCTGCGTAACCCTCCCAGACAGTCCACTGGCCCGAGCCGAACATGCCGATCGACCTGGGGCCATGCTTGGCGAGCGCTTCCTTCCACTTGGCTGCCATCAGGTCGAAGGCCTCGTCCCAGGACACCGGCGTGAACTCCCCGTTCTTGTCGTAGCGGCCGTCCTTCTTGCGCAACAACGGCTGGCGCAGCCGGTCCGCGCCGTACATGATCTTGGACAGGAAGTAGCCCTTGACGCAGTTCAGCCCGCGATTGACCTCCGAGTCCGGATCGCCCTGCGTGGCGACCACCCGACCTTGCTGAACACCGACCAGCACCGCGCAACCGGTGCCGCAGAATCGGCACACACCCTTGTCCCAATGAATCTTGTCGTCGCCAGCCTTGCCGGCGGCGGTGCTCGAGAGTGCCGCGCTGGCAACCACTGGCTGGGCATTGGCGGCGGCGACTGCGGCAGCAACCGCGTTGGCGCGAATGAAGTCGCGTCGATTGATCGTCATGGCGCTCTCTCCATCGAAGGGGGGGCTTCATCGCAATATTCGTAAGTGAGCGTCGCGCAGACCACGCCGGGCAGGCCCTGAGCCTGCATCAGCGATTGCACGAGCTCATGGTCCGGACCGTCCTCGACGGTGACGACCAGCTTGGGGCCGGGCAGTTCGGCGTGCACGATGACACCGGGAATGCCCTGTAATTGCTCGCGCACGCCAGCGCGGCTGGCCTCGTGAAGCGACAGCAGCAGGCTTGCGAGCTTCATCGCCGATCCGCCGCAGCGGACCGGGCAGCGCGCCCAATTTGACGCACGGCAAGCCCTCGCGAAACGCGCGATCGAATCGTCACGTTGCGACGCGTTGTCAGAGCAAACACTGACGATTCATGCGCGACCATCTGGCCTCCCGGTGTGTGCAGCCTTAGAACTAGGCTACGCACATCGGCAGGGGCACGCGTTGACTTTGGTCAATCGGGCGCGTGTTACGCCAGCGGGCGCCACGGCCTTGCGAGCACCGCGGCGACGCACATGCGGGTCACCACACGGTGACCGCGGAATTAATCTTGCAGCAGGGAAAGCCCCAGACGCTGCAACAGGCCGTCGAACTGATCCGGTCCTGAGAAGTCGATGACGATCTGGCCGCGGCCACGGGCGGCTTGCTTGAGCGTGACGGCGGTGCCCAGGGCATCGGACAGCCGCTCCTGCAGACGGGCGATGTCGCGATCGATCTTGCCACCCGCGTTGCTCCGGCGACCCGTGCCGGCGCCAGCGTCACCGTCAGCGAGCTGGCGCGTGACCAGCTTCTCGGTCTCGCGCACCGACAGCCGCCGCTGCACGACCTGATTGGCGAGCATGATCTGACCGGCCCGATCGAGTGCGAGCAGCGCGCGCGCATGGCCCATATCGAGATCCCCGGCAAGCAGCATCGTCTGCACCGGCTCGGCGAGGTTCAGCAGGCGCAGCAGGTTGCTAGTGGCGCTGCGCGAGCGGCCGATCGCCTCGGCCGCCTGCTCATGCGAGTAGTGAAACTCATCAATCAGTCGCTTGACCGCCTGCGCCTGCTCGAGCGGATTCAGGTCCTCGCGCTGGATGTTTTCGATCAGCGCAAGCGCAAGCGCCTGCTCGTCGGGTACGTCGCGCACTAGCACCGGCACCTCGGTCATTCCGGCTGCCTGCGAGGCCCGAAAGCGTCGTTCGCCGGCGATGATCTCGTAGCGTCGGCTGCGCGGGTCGGTGCCTGCCGGTGCCCGGTCGACCCGACGGACGACGATCGGCTGCATCAAGCCGTGCTGGCGGATCGAGGCGGTCAGCTCGGCTAGCGCGCTTTCGTCCATCCGGGTGCGCGGCTGATAGCGACCGGGCTGCAGCTGCGTGACCGGTAGCTCGGTGACCGGACCGTCGCCGGCGTGCTGCGACTGTGCCGGGCTCGGCGCGTCGCCGCCCAGCAAGGCGTCCAGCCCGCGACCCAGTCCCTTCGGCTTGTTCCTGCTCATCTCGACCTCCGTATTGCCGGGCGGCGGCGACTGCGGTTCAGCTCGGCTTACCGAGCCGCTCGATCAGCTCGGCGCCGAATTCCAGATAGGCCTTCGCCCCCTTCGAACTCGGGTCGAACACCACGCCAGGTTGACCATAACTCGGTGCTTCGGCAAGCCGCACATTGCGCGGAATCAGCGACCTGAACACCTTGTCTCCAAAGTGCTGCTCCAGTTGTGCCGAGACTTGCTGCGACAGCGTCATGCGCGGATCGAACATCACGCGCAACAGGCCGATGATGGTCAGATCGGCGTTGAAGTTGGCGTGCACCTTCTTGATCGTGTTGACCAGATCCGACAGTCCTTCGAGTGCATAGTATTCGCACTGCATCGGGATGATCACCCCATGCGCGGCACAAAAGCCGTTGAGCGTCAGCATCGACAGCGACGGCGGGCAATCCACCAGCACGAAGTCATAGTCGGCATCGACCTGCGCCAACGCCTGCTTCAGGCGGGTCTCGCGATCGTCGAGATCGACCAGTTCGACCTCGGCGCCGGCAAGCTCGCGGTTCGCCGGCAGCACCGAATAGCCGCCGGATGGCGATTGCTGCGCGGTCTGTGCGATGTCGGCCTGCCCGATCAGCACATGGTAGACCGAGCGTTCCAGCGAACGCTTGTCGATGCCGCTGCCCATCGTCGCATTCCCCTGAGGATCGAGATCGACGAGCAGCACGCGCTTGCCATGGCGCACCAGTGCGGCGGCGAGGTTGACGGTCGTGGTGGTCTTGCCCACCCCGCCTTTTTGGTTCGCGACAACAAAGATGCGGGCCATCGGGTGTCCGGGTTCTTTCTGGAAGCGTTGTCGTGTGTCAGACGGGCGAGCCGCCGCGGCGCAGGATCAGCAGATGCCGAACTGCGTCCAGCTTCGGAACCCGCAGTGTAATGGGTGTGGCCACCTGCACGTCCGCAGGCAACTCGGCAAGCTCATCATCCGGCAGCCTGCCCTTCATCGCGGCCCATGCCCCGCCCGGCGCAAGCAGATGCGCGCTACAGCCGACAAACTGCGCGAGCGAGGAAAATGCACGTGACACGATCAGCGAGGCAGCTGGCATGTCGTCGGGGCAGACCAACTCTTCAACGCGGGCGTGATGCGCATGCAAGTTGGGCAACGAGAGCTCGGCACGCAGCTGGGCGATGAACGCGGCCTTCTTGCTGACGGTATCGACGCAATGCACCTGCGCACCCGGCTCGACGATCGCGATCAAGGCGCCGGGCAGGCCCCCGCCTGAGCCGACGTCCAGCACGACCGCATCCTTGCCGAGCAGGCCCCGCTCGCGCAGCGGCGCGATGATTGCAAGGCAGTCAAACAGGTGTTGGACCAGCATCTCGCGCGGATCCCGGATCGCGGTGAGGTTGTAAACCGCGTTCCACTTCTGCAGCTGCGCAAGGTAGTCGAGTAGCGACGCACAGGCGCGTTCATCGAGCTGCAGCCGCAGCTCGGCAAGCGCGGCTGCCAGTGCGGCGCGCGCCTCCTCGGGCCAGGAGGCAGATCCAGAAAGTGAGCGCGCACTGTGGCTGCGGGCCTTTTCGTTCCTAGGATCGATAGCCATCGCGGAGGGTTTTCGGTGCCCGGTGCCATGCCCCGGAAGCAGACCAGCCGGCTTCGAACCCGAGCGCCCCGGATTGCGCATCAGGCCGCCTGACGACCGGCGCGACGCTTCTTCAGAAAGACCAGCAGCAACGAGATCGCAGCCGGCGTCACCCCGGAAATACGCGCCGCGATACCGACCGTGGCGGGCCGCTGCGCGACCAGCTTGGCGCGCACCTCGTTGGACAGACCGCGCACCTGGGCATAGTCGAAATCCTCCGGGATCGGCAGGTTTTCGTTGTGCTCATGACGGGCGACCTCAGCCTGCTGGCGCGCGATATAACCCGCATACTTGCTCTGGATTTCAATCTGCTCGACGACCTGCTCGCAGCGCAGCGAATCCAGCCCGAGTTCCTCGGCACGCGCCGCGATGCCCGGCTCGGCAAGCTGAACCAACAGCTCGTAGCGAACGTCGGGTCGGCGCAGCAACTCGGCCAGGGTGTAGTCGCGTTCGATCGGCTGGCCGATCAATTCGATGGCACGCTCTGCCGACAGCATCTTCGGATTGACCGAGATGGTGCGCAGACGCTGCAACTCGGCATCGATCGCCTCGCGCTTGCGGCAAAACGCCTCCCAGCGCGCGTCATCCACCACCCCGAGCTTGCGGCCGGTTTCGGTGAGTCGCAGATCCGCATTGTCCTCTCGCAGGCTCAGCCGATACTCGGCGCGGCTGGTGAACATCCGGTAGGGCTCGGACACGCCGCGAGTGATCAGGTCATCGACCAGTACGCCGAGGTAGGCCTGGTCGCGCCGCGGAGTCCAGGACTCCTTGCCCTGAACCTGCAAGGCGGCGTTGATGCCGGCCAGAAGGCCCTGGGCACCAGCTTCTTCGTAGCCGGTCGTACCATTGATCTGACCCGCAAAGAACAAGCCCTTGAGCTGCCGGGTTTCCAGCGACGGTTTCAGGCCGCGCGGATCGAAATAGTCGTATTCGATCGCATATCCGGGCCGCAGGATGTGCGCGTTCTCCAGGCCGGGAATGGAATGGACAAGCGCGAGTTGCACGTCGAACGGCAAGCTGGTCGAGATGCCATTCGGGTAAAACTCATGGGTACTCAGACCTTCGGGCTCGAGAAAAACTTGATGCGAGTCCTTGTCGGCAAAGCGATGAATCTTGTCTTCGACCGACGGACAATAGCGAGGACCCACTCCCTCGATAACCCCCGTATACATTGGGCTTCGGTCAAGCCCTCCACGAATGATCTGATGGGTTTGAGGGTTCGTGTGGGTGATCCAGCATGGCAACTGACGCGGATGCTGTTCCGGTGATCCGAGAAAGGAGAAGACCGGCACCGGATCCAGATCGCCGGGTTGTTCGATACATCGGGAAAAGTCGATCGTCCTGCCGTCGATGCGCGGAGGCGTTCCGGTCTTCAGGCGACCCTGCGGCAATTGCAATTCACGCAGGCGCGCGGCCAGAGAGATCGACGGCGGATCACCCGCACGCTATGCCTTGCGGATGGGACGCGACGCGTTTTGCAACGTGCAAATCGTGTACGGCGCGCCCGATGTATTGGTCAAGCGTCTTGAGGCGGCTGCGCCTCTACGCTGAATCTAAAGCCGCTCAGCGGACTGCGTTGGTCAGAACCAAATTGGTTCGGTGCACCATCTCAGGTTCCGCCGCGTAACCAAGCAATTGCTCGAACTGGCTCGACGGCTTGCGGCATAACAACTTCGCTTCAGCGCTCGCGTAATTGGCCAAACCGCGGGCTATTTCCCCATTCCATTTTATCGATTTTTTTCCGGTTCGTCCGCCAGGCCCAGTGATTTTTTCAAGTCCTCGATCTGCCAGGCGGCTTCTACGCTAAAATCACCTATTTGGGTTCTCCTCAATTCGGTGAGGTGT
>JALRBB010000362.1 GCA_023257915.1 Quisquiliibacterium sp.
TAATTTTTCGTCTCCTATTATCAGTAAGTGTTCGGCAAAAATCCGTTCTGCTATCGGAATCATGTATTCATAAAATCGATTCCAATTAGGTGTTGATGAAAACGAGAACTCTCTACCCGATCGACATGCGGCCTTCCCAATGCTGGACCTCGATTTTCGAGCAGCATCAAGATGTTTGATAGTGCGATCTTTTCTTTCTCTGTGTACCGGGCCTGATCGAACGCACACTGGCCAATTTGCGCGAGATCGCGCCGACGATCTACTTCAACGTGCCCAAGGGCTTCGAGGAAATCGCCACAGCCTTGCGCGCCGATCCGGCATTCGCGCGCCATTTCTTCAGCCGGCTGCGGATGATGTTCTACGCGGGTGCCGGGCTGTCGCAACCGGTATGGGACAGTCTGCACGCCAGCGCCGAGCAGGCCTGCGGCGAGCGCATTCCGATCGGCACCGGCCTGGGGATGACCGAAACCGCACCGTCGGCGCTGTTCACGAATCGGCTCGACGTGCGCTCCGGCGACATCGGCTTGCCCTGCCCCGGTGTGCAGGCACGACTGGTTCCGGTCGATGGCAAGCTCGAGATCCGCTATCGCGGACCGAGCGTGATGCCAGGCTACTGGCGCGCGCCGCAGGCCAACCAGGCCGCCTTCGACGAACAGGGCTACTTTCGCTCTGGTGACGCGGTGCGTTTCCTGGATGCCGCCGATCCGCAAAAGGGTCTGGTGTTCGACGGACGTATCGCTGAAGACTTCAAGCTGGCGACCGGCACCTGGGTGTCAGTAGGACCGCTGCGCGCGCGCGCGATTGCCGCCGGTGATCCGTGCGTGCAGGACATCGTGATCGCCGGCATCAATCGTGACGAGATTGCGGCGCTGATCTTCCCGCAGCTTGACGCTTGCCGGCGGATCGCTGCAATGCCCCCTGGCAGCGGCACCGTCGAACAGGTACTGGCCGCCCCCGCGGTGCGGCAATTCTTCCAGCACCTGATCGACGGGCTCGCCGCAGCCGCCACCGGCAGCGCCAGCCGCATCAGCCGCGCCTTGCTGATGCACGAGCCCGCATCGCTGGACACCGGCGAGGCCACCGACAAGGGCTCGATCAACCAGCGTGCGGTGCTGTTGCGCCGCGCGGGGCTGGTCGAGGCAATCTACGCAGACTCTGCAACCGACATCATCAGACCGCAATGAGCCGCATCCAAGTCCACAAAGTCCATGTCGAATTCGGCGATTGCGATCCAGCCGGCATTGTCTGGTTCCCGAACTTTTTTCGCTGGGTTGACGCCGCGTCGCGGCATTTCTTCCGCGCCTGCGGCGTGCCGCCCTGGTTTGAGACTGCCAAGTCCCACGGCATCATCGGCACGCCACTGGTCGACACCCGCGCCAGCTTCCAGCGCACCGCGTCGTATGACGATGACATCGAGGTGCACACCAGCATCACCGGCTGGGGCAACAAGAGCTTCGAGCAGACGCATCGGATCATGCGCGACGAGGTGCTGCTCGCCGAGATTGTCGAAAAGCGGGTGTTCGCCAGCCGCCACCCGGACGATCCGAAGCGCATCAGTGCTGTGCCGGCACCACCGGAATTCCGGGCGTTGTGCGAATGAATCGCTGCAGCAGCAAGAAAAAAGGGCCGCGAATGCGGCCCTTCTTCCTGGACCCGGGACCCGTGATCAATCGGGTCCGAGGCCAGCAATGCCGCACTCGAGACCTCAGGGCGCCCCGATCTGGAACGCGATGATCGCGATCAGCGTCGGACCCGCCGCCGCATAGAGCAGCCCCAGCGGGCTGATTGCATCGTCGGTGAAGTGACCTTTCAGGATCGCAAAGCCGGCCGGGTTCGGCGCGTTCGCGATCACGGTCAGGCCACCACCGGTGACCGCTCCCGCAACCAGCGCATACTTGAACGCATCGCTGACGCCATCGACCAGCGAGCCCAGGTAGGTGAGCGCCGCGTTGTCGGTCACTGCGGTCAGCGCGGTGGCACCGTAGAACAATGCGGTCGGGTTCAGCTGCAGCAGCAACGCCTCGAGCCACCATTTCTGGTAGCCGCCAAGCGTCACCAGACCGGCGAGGAAGAAGGCCACCAACAAGCCCTCCCGCAGGATCAACCGGTCCTGGTAGCGCTGGTACGCGGTGGTAAAGCCCAGGAAGAACAGGAAGATGCCCATGAACACCGCCGGATGGTGGCTGAACACCACCACGCCAGTCAGAAACAGCAGGTGCGCGAGCATCACTGGCGCCGGCATCTGGCCGTGGCCGGCCCGGCCCTGAGGTGCGTCAAGCTGCTTGAGTTCCTCACGAAACAGCAGTGTGACCAGGAAGGCGGTCGTGAAGACCGCGATCGCCGCACGCCAGCCGAAGGTGCTGATCATGAACGGGAAGTCGAAGCCCCACTTGGCCGCAACCATCAGCACCGGCGGCGCTGCATACGGGGTCAACACGCCGCCGATCGACACGTTGACGAACAGTGCGCCGAGGGTTGCGTATTTGAGCTTGTTCGAGACCTTCTGCTTGTAGACCGCGTCGCGTAGCAGTAGCGCGCCAAGCGTCATCGCGGCCGGCTCAGTGATGAACGAGCCAAGCAGCGGAACCAGCGACAGCGACACGAAGTAGGTTGCGACCGGTCGCTTGACCGGCAGCATCGCCGCCACGGTACGCACCGACAGGGTAGCCAGATGCAGGATCGGGCGGCTCGCGGCGATCACCATGATCGCGAACACAAACAGCGGTTCGGTGAAGTTGCGGGTGTCGATGTACTCGACCGCCTTGCCCACGCCCATATTGAAGGCGATGAACACGCACAGCACCATCGCCCAGAAGCCGAAGACTGCCTCGACTTCGGACAGCAGGTGCCAGACGCCGGAATGCGCGGTGTCCAGGTGCGCCATTCTGGCGAAGTACTTGGTCGAGAAAGTGTGGATGATCGCGATCGCGAAAAGCACGGCCGCGGCGATCTCGATGGCGGATGGCTGCAGGTTCACCAGTCGTCTCCCCGGTCTTTTGGTCGCCGGATGGTACGACACAGGATGCCGCGATGTCGAACCGACGGAGGATTTGCTATCTTCGCGGCATGGAAATTCTGATCGTCGGCGCGGGCATCGGCGGGCTCTCCCTGGCCTTGATGCTGCATGCGCGCAACATCCGCTGCAGCCTGGTTGAGGCCACGCCCGAACTTCGTCCGCTGGGCGTGGGCATCAATGTTCAGCCCAGCGCCGTGGCCGAGCTCACGATGCTGGGCCTCCTCGATCGGCTGGCTGCCACTGGCATCGAGACCGCCGAGGTCTGCTACTACACGCGTCATGGCCAACTGGTCTGGAGCGAGCCGCGCGGCAAGGCGGCTGGCTACCTGGTGCCCCAGTTCTCGATTCATCGCGGCCAGTTGCAGATGCTTTTGCTGCAAGCGGTTCGGGAACGCCTGGGCGCTGATGCGGTGTCTGCGGGCTGGGAGGCGGTCGAGGTCGACCCGGACAAGGGCGAGATCACGCTGCTCAACCGCGCCAGCGGCGAACGGCGGCTGCGTCGCGCCGACGGCATCATCTCGGCCGATGGGATCCACTCGGCGCTGCGCCGACAGTTCTATCCGGATGAGGGGCCGGCCCGCTATTCCGGCCATGTGCTGTGGCGGGCAACCACGATCGGCAAGCCGTTTCTGACCGGTCGCAGCATGGTGATGGCCGGCCACGCGCACCAGAAGCTGGTCACCTATCCGATCTCCAGGCCGCATGCCGAGCGCGGCGAGTCGCTGATCAACTGGATCGCCGAGCTGGCGGTGCCCGGCGATGGGCCACCCAAGCACGACTGGAACAAGGAGGTCGGGCTCGAGGTGTTTGCGGGGCCGTTCGCCAGCTGGACCTGGGACTGGCTCGACGTGCCGGCACTGTTTCGCGGTGCCAGTAACTACTTCGAGTTCCCGATGGTCGATCGCGATCCGCTGCCGCGCTGGAGTCACGGTCGGGTCACATTGCTGGGCGATGCCGCGCATCCGATGTATCCGATCGGTTCGAACGGCGCGACGCAGGCGGTGCTCGACGCGCGCGTGCTGGCCGACCAGATCGCGGGCAGCCTGGTGGCCGATCTGCCGTCAGCCTTCGAGCGCTATGAGGCGGATCGTCTTCCCAAGACGGCGAACATCGTGATGGCCAACCGCGCGCAGGGGCCCGACCACGTGCTTCAGGTGTTCGAGGAGCGAGCGCCGAACGGCTTTTCGCAGGTGCATGATGTCGCCTCGCAGCAGGAGCTCGAGGACATCGCCGCGGGTTACAAAAAGATTGTTGGTCTCGACATCGAGACCGTCAACGCGAAGATGCGCGCGTATTCCGGATAACCTAACGAAAGGCGAAAGCCCATGAAGATCGCGGTACTCGACGACTATCAGGACTGCGCGCGCACACTCGATTGCTTTGCGCGCCTTGCCGGCCATGAGGTGCTGGTGCTGAACGAAACCATCACCGAACCCGCGCGTCTGGCCGCGCGCCTGGCTGGTGTGCAGGCGCTGGTGCTGATCCGCGAGCGCACGAAAGTCACGCGCGAGCTGATCGACTTGCTGCCCGAGCTCAAGATCGTCAGCCAGACCGGTCGCGCCGGCCCGCATATCGACATGGCCGCCTGCAACGCGCGTGGCATTGTCGTGGTCGCCGGGACCGGCTCGCCGTATGCGCCGGCCGAGCTCACGTTCGCAATGATCCTGGGCGCGATGCGTGGCATCGCCCATGAAAACGCCGCATTGCGCGCCGGTCGCTGGCAGACGATGCTCGGGCGCACGGTGCGTGGCCGCACGCTCGGCATCTTCGGCTACGGCAACATCGGCAAGCTGGTGGCGCAGTTCGGCAAGGCCTTCGGCATGAAGGTGCTCGCCTTCGGCCGCGAAGGATCGCTCGAGCGCGCTCGCGCCGATGGCATCGACACCGTCGCCAGCCAGCGCGATCTGTTCGCCGCCAGCGATGTGGCCACCGTGCATCTGCGTCTGGTGCCCGAAACCCGCGGCATTGTCGGCGCGCAGGATTTCGCGGCGATGCCCAAGGATGCGCTGTTCGTGAACACCAGCCGCGCCGAACTGGTCGCGCCCGGGGCGCTACTTGCCGGTCTGGCAGCCGGCCGACCGGCGATGGCCGCGATTGATGTCTACGAGTCCGAGCCGACGATCACCGATCCGTTGATCGCACATCCGAATGTGTTGGCGATGCCGCATGTCGGCTACGTCGAGCGCGACAGCTATGAGCTGTACCTGGGCACCGCGTTCGACAACATCGTTGCGTTTGCCAACGGTGCGCCTACTGGTGTCGTCAATCCGGAAGTGTTGAAAGCCTGAGCTGCGCGATGGCCGCTAACTTGATGCGGCCTTGTCGACCGACGCGCATCGCGAACTGCATCATGCCTCTGCCGTCGC
>JALRBB010000371.1 GCA_023257915.1 Quisquiliibacterium sp.
ACCTCGGCGCCACGCGAGCGAACCGCGTCCACCTTGACCTGCGGTGTGGTCACCGGCATCACGATGACTGCGCGACAGCCCAGACGCTGGGCCGATAGCGCCACGCCTTGGGCGTGGTTGCCGGCCGAGGCGGCGATCACGCCCTTGCCAAGTTGCGCCGGCGACAGATGCGCCATCTTGTTATAGGCCCCGCGCAGCTTGAACGAGAACACCTGCTGCATGTCTTCACGCTTGAGCAGCAAGCGGTTGCCCAGGCGCTCGCCAAGCAGCGGCGCAGTGTCCAGTGGGGTTTCCTCGGCGACGTCGTAGACGCGCGCGGTCAGGATGCGTTTGAGGTAGTCGGAGCTCATCAGACTGCGGATTTTATCCGTTCCCTGGCCGAGGATCGGCTGGGTGCAGTGCCAGGTTCTGGCGCCCGGCTCGACTAAACTGCCACAGGTAAGCCGCGTGGATCGTGGCCGGTCAACCTGATGCAACGATACGGATGCGACGATGGACGGCCTTGCGGCTTCGATGATCGAGTGGTTTTCGCTTCCCGAGCACGGTTTGAGCACTGTGTTCGTGGTGGCATTCGTGTCGGCTACCTTGCTGCCGATGGGGTCCGAGCCTGCGGTGTTCGGGTTCGCCAAGCTTCACCCCGACCAGTTCTGGCTGGTCATCCTGGTGGCCACGGTCGGAAACACGCTCGGCGGCATCGTTGACTACTGGATGGGCTATGGCGCGCACGAGGCAATCGCCCGCAAGCGCGAGACGCATATCCGCTGGATGGAGCGTCTCGGACCCAAGCTTTTGTTCTTTTCCTGGTTGCCGGTCGTCGGCGACCCGCTGTGTGCGGTTGCCGGCTGGCTCAAGATGCCGTTCTGGCCCAGCGTCGCCTGGATGACGATCGGCAAGTTCCTGCGCTACACGACAATGACCGCGATGCTCTTATGGGTGCCAGATTCCTGGTGGAAGAGCTTGTTGGGGCCGCTGCTCGGGCGATGACGCAAGGGCGGGGCGGCTGCCGGCGCCGAAGTCCTGTGGGCAGGCGAACGGCGTCTTGCTGCGCTGCACGATAAACGCCGATAAAATAGAGGGTTCTATGAACGCCCCCCTGCCAGTGCCCATTTTGCAGCCCGATACCGATGCCCCGGTGCGGCTGCGGGAAATCCCCTACAACTACACCTCGTTTTCCGATCGCGAGATCGTGATCCGGTTGCTTGGCGAACAGGCCTGGCAGCTCCTTGACGAGTTGCGGGCGGAACGTCGTACCGGGCGCTCTGCGCGGATGTTGTTCGAGGTGCTCGGTGATATCTGGGTGGTTCGGCGTAATCCCTATCTGCAGGACGACCTGGTCGACAATCCGCGCAGACGGCGTGCGCTGGTCGATGCCTTGCATCACCGGCTCGGCGAAATCGAGAAGCGGCGGGACCTCGATCTGGGGCAGTCCGGCGAACCGGGCGTCGCGCAGCGTGAGATGGATGCTCTGGCTCAGGCGCGCAGCCAGAAGGTTCGCCGTCTGGTCGAGCTTGCGCAGGCCGCGGTCTCGGAGTTCTCGGTCGAATTCTCGGCGATCGACCGCCTGCGTCGGCGCACACTGCGACTGCTGACCCGACATACCGATCGCGACAACGTCAAGTTCGACGCGATGTCGCGGGTCAGTCACGTGACCGATGCCACCGACTGGCGGGTCGAGTACCCATTTGTCGTGCTTACCCCGGATAGCGAATCCCAGATTGCCGGGCTGGTGGCCGCTTGCATCGAACTCGGGCTCACCATCATCCCGCGTGGTGGCGGCACCGGCTATACCGGTGGCGCGATTCCGCTGACTGCGATGTCGGCAGTGATCAACACCGAGAAACTTGAGGCGCTGGGCGTTGTCGAGCGTTCGTTGCTGCCCGGGCTGAACGAAGCGGTGCCGACGATCCTGGCCGAGGCTGGCGTTGTCACCAAGCGGGTCACCGAGGCGGCTGAGCAGGCGGGCCTGGTGTTCGCGGTCGATCCCACGTCGCTTGAGGCCTCCTGCGTCGGCGGCAATGTCGCGATGAACGCCGGCGGCAAGAAGGCCGTGCTGTGGGGAACTGCCCTCGACAACCTGGCCTGGTGGCGGATGGTCGATCCGGACGGCAATTGGCTCGAGGTCAGTCGTGTCGGTCACAACATGGGCAAGATCCATGATGTCGACCAGGCCCGGTTTGACTTGCGCTGGTATCGGCCGCGTCAGCTTCAGGCCGACGGCACGATGCTCGGTGAGCCGCTGCGCCAGCAAACGCTGGAAATTGAAGGGCGCCGTTTTCGCAAGGCCGGGCTCGGCAAGGATGTCACCGACAAGTTTCTCGCGGGCCTACCCGGTGTCCAAAAGGAAGGCTGCGATGGCTTGATCACGGCCGCGCGTTGGGTGCTCCATCGGATGCCCGCGCATGTGCGCACGGTGTGCCTGGAGTTTTTCGGCCAGCCCAAGGACGCGGTGCCCTCGATCGTCGAGATCAAGGACTTTCTGGATGCCAGCGCCCGCGAATCGGTCGCGGATCCATCGAAACCGCGCGTGCTTCTGGCCGGTCTTGAGCATCTGGATGAGCGCTATCTGCGTGCGGTCCGCTACGCGACCAAATCGCGTCGCGGAGGCCTGCCCAAGATGGTGCTGATCGGCGACATTGTTGGTGACGACGATGCCGCGGTCGCGCGAGCCGCCTCCGAGGTGGTGCGCATGGCGAACGGCCGCTCTGGTGAGGGATTTGTGGCAGTTTCTCCGGAGTCGCGCAAGGCGTTCTGGGCAGATCGCTCCCGCACCGCTGCGATCGCGCGTCACACCAATGCGTTCAAGATCAACGAGGACGTCGTGATCCCGCTTGAACGCATGGGCGAGTACACCGACGGCATCGAGCGGATCAATATCGAGCTTTCCACGAGCAACAAGCTCGTGCTGCTCGACGAACTCGACGCGCTGCTCGCGCAGCAACGGCCGATGCCGGTGTCCGAGGAACTCGAAGAGGATGCCGAGGGCGCCGCGCTGGTAGCCGACCATCTGCGACAGGCGCGGGAGTTGATCGCCGTCACCCGCCGCCGCTGGCAGTTTTTGCTGGCCTGCATCGATCGGCCCCTTGCGCAGTTGCGCGATGAATTCGGCAGGGTGGGGCTGACGCATCTGCTTGGTCAGCTCGATTCACGAATCGCCGATGATGAACGTGCCCAATCCGTGCCGGAACGTCGGCAAACGCTGTTTCACATGCTGCAGGACCGCAGCATTCGCGTCTCCTGGAAGACCGAAGTGCGCGCGCCGCTTGGCGAGATCCTGCAGGGCCAGGTCTACGAGCCGCTGCTGAGCAGTTGCGACGAAGTGCATCGGCGCGTGCTGCGCAGTCGGGTGTTCGTCGCGTTGCACATGCACGCCGGCGACGGGAATGTGCACACCAACATCCCGGTCAACTCCGACGACTATCCGATGCTCAAGCAGGCCGAGGCTGCGGTGGCGCGGATCATGTCGCTGGCACGCTCGCTCGGTGGCGTGATCTCCGGAGAGCATGGCATCGGCATCACGAAGCTCGAGTTTCTCACCGATGACGAGATCGCCGAATTTCGGGATTACAAGCAGCGCATTGATCCCGAAGGTCGCTTCAACAAGGGCAAGCTGCTGCCGGGTGCTGACCTTCGCGACGCGTACACGCCCAGCTTCGGGTTGCTCGGCTCCGAGTCGCTGATCCTGCAGGCCTCCGACATTGGCGCGATCGCCGACTCGGTCAAGAACTGCCTGCGCTGCGGCAAGTGCAAACCGGTCTGTGCCACGCATGTGCCGCGAGCCAATCTGCTGTATTCGCCGCGCAACAAGATTCTGGCGACCTCCTTGCTGGTTGAAGCCTTTTTGTACGAGGAGCAGAAGGCCGGCACCTTCGAGCTGCTCATGACCGCGCCGATCGGCCTGGGCAGCCTCATCGTAGGCAAGTGGCTGGCCTCCTTCGCCATGTGCCTGCTCATGCTCACGGGCACCCTGCTCTTCCCCCTGGTGCTCG
>JALRBB010000393.1 GCA_023257915.1 Quisquiliibacterium sp.
ATGCATCATCCAGTTGTCGCCCGGGTGCAGCAAGACCGTGACTGCGGTGCCGCAAATGTGTGCGCCCGGGTAGATCGGCCGCATGTAGGGCTGCATCAGCCCGACCCGACCCATCGCCTCGTGCACTGTGGCCACGCCAAAGCCGGCAAGCTTGTCGACCAGCGCCTTGTCGGTGCGCTGGATGTTGCGATAAACGACGCCCATTTCGTGCGGATGCATGATCACTTTCCTTTTTTCTTGAGCAGTGCATCGAGGCGCGGATAGACACGGCGGGCATTGCCCTCGTAGATCTTGTCGCGTTGTTCCGGGTTGATCGCCGCGGTCTCGATGTAGCGCTTGGTATCGTCAAATTCGAAGCCGCTTTCCGGGTCAATGCCGCGCACTGCGCCGACCATCTCGCTGGCGAACAAAATATTGTCGACCGGAATCACGCGGGTGAGCAGATCGATCCCTGCCTGGTGATAGACGCAGGTGTCGAAGTAGACATTCTTCAGAAGGTGCTCGGAGAGCAGGGGCTTTTTCATGCCCAGCGCCAGACCACGGTAGCGCCCCCAGTGATACGGTGCAGCGCCGCCACCGTGTGGGATCACGAAGCGTAAGGACGGGAAGTCGCGAAACAGGTCGCCCTCGATCAATTGCATGATCGCGGTGGTATCGGCGTTGATGTAGTGCGCGCCAGTGGTGTGAAAGCAGGCGTTGCAGCTGGTGCTGACGTGGATCATCGCCGGGATGTCGTACTCAACCATCTTCTCGTAGATCGGGTACCAGTAACGATCGGTCAGCGGCGGCGAGTTCCAGTGGCCACCGGACGGGTCCGGGTTCAGGTTCAGCGCGACATTGCCGTATTCGTTGACGCAGCGCTCGAGCTCCGGGATGCAGCTGGCGGTGTCCACGCCGGTGCTTTGCGGCAGCATCGCGGCCGGCACAAAGTTGTCCGGATACAGCTGGCTGACCCGATAGCACAGCTCATTGCAGATCGCGGCCCAGGTGGAGCTCACCTGAAAGTCGCCGATGTGATGCGCCATGAAGCTGGCGCGCGGGCTGAAGATCGTCAGATCGCTGCCGCGCTCACGCATCAGACGAAGCTGGTTCTTTTCCAGGGTCTCGCGAATTTCGTCGTCGCTGATCTTCAGCTCACTGAGCTGCGGTGCGGCCGACGGATTGTTGATGGCGGCGACCTGGCGCGCGCGCCATTCGTCCAGCGCCTTGGGCGCGGTGGTGTAGTGCCCGTGGCAGTCGATGATCATCGCGAGGCTCCTGTGTGGGTGCGTGCTGCGTGAATGGGGCGTACTGCGAGAGTCAGGCCGGGTTCATGCCGTTGCGCTGCTTGGTCGGCATCGACGCAGATCCTGCCAGATAGTCGATCAAGGCGCGGGCTGCCTGCGGCTGCGTCGACGCGCTGCACAGTCCGGCCGAAAACATGGTGATGATCTCCAGGCCCGGCGGCATCGGACCGATGACATCGATGCCGGGCAGGTTCATCAGTTCGCTGTACTGCTGAAAACCGATCTCGACATCACCGCTGGCGATCAGCTTGCCGACCGGATGGCCAGGGCGTGCCTGCACCAGACGATCTTTAAGTTCAGCGGCAATCCCCCAGCGCTCGAGCAGCGCGATCATCGCCGTGCCACTCGGGCCGGTGGAATAACCAATGCTGCGGGCAGTTAGCAGCGATTCGCGAAGCGCCTGCTCGCTGTCGACGGCTGGGTGCGGTGTCCCGGAACGCACCGCAATC
>JALRBB010000428.1 GCA_023257915.1 Quisquiliibacterium sp.
GGTTGCGAGCTGGCCGTGGCACTCATCGAGACTCTCCGCGGCCCGGCTGCGCCGCGTGCGCATCGCCGTCTCCCGCCTGGTCTGTCGGGACCAGTGCACGACCGTGCACCGCAGCGGGCCACAACCCGGCAGGCCGATACAGCATGATGCCGACCATCGCCAAGCCGAACAGCAGCATGCGCAGCGCCTCTGGGGCGACGACTTCGGTACCGAAGATCGCCTCCTGGATCGGCTTGGCAATGTAGCGAAGAGTTTCCGGAATGGCATAGAGCAATACCGCACCAAGGATCACACCCGGTACGTTCCCCATGCCGCCGAGAACCACCATCGCAACAATGACGATCGACTCCATCAGCACAAAGCTTTCCGGGGACACAAAGCCCTGGAAGGCGGAGAACATCGCACCCGATATGCCGCCAAACGAGGCGCCCATCGCGAACGCCAGCAGTTTGACGTTGCGGGTGTTGATCCCCATCGCCTTGGCGGCGGTTTCGTCTTCGCGGATTGCGACCCAGGCTCGCCCGACCCGCGAATCCTGCAGCCGGATGGAAACCACGATCACCCCGATCGCGAGGATCAGGAACAGGTAGTAGTAGAGCTGCACCGATTGCAGCTCGAACCCGGCAATCTCGATCGGTCGTGCGAAGTTGACACCGGCAATACGCACCGGATCGATATTGCTGATGCCCTGTGGACCGTTGGTGATGTTCAGCGGCGCATTTAGGTTGTTCAGGAAGATCCGGATGATCTCGCCAAAGCCGAGGGTAACGATCGCCAAATAGTCCCCTCGCAGTCGCAGTGTCGGCGCACCCAGCAGCACGCCGAAGGTTGCCGCGAGCGCTGCACCGAGCGGGACCACCACCCAGATCGAGCTATGCAGGCCATCGGGAAAGAGTTGTGCGATCCACTCGAAGTTCTCCATCAGGTGCGGAGAGGCGAGCAGCGCGTACATGTAGGCGCCAACGGCATAAAACGCCACATAGCCCAGGTCGAGCAGACCGGCATAGCCGACGACGATATTCAATCCAAGCGCGAGCATCACATACAGCAACGCGAAGTCGAGCATCCGAACCCAGGCATTGCCTGCTAGCCCGACGACCAGTGGCAGCACCGCCAACGCGATCGCGAGAATCGCGGTCGCCGCATATGCGGCGCGCGGCCGATGAGCGAGTTGAGGAAACAGCGTCTTCACGGTGGCGACCTCAGGCGCGGTCAGCGACGCGCTCGCCCATGATTCCGGACGGGCGGAACACCAGCACCACGATCAGCACGACGAACGCAAAGATGTCCTGATAGTGGCTGCCCAGAAAGCCGCCGGTCAGGTCGCCAACATAGCCAGCTCCGAGGCTCTCGATGATGCCGAGCAGCAAGCCGCCGAGCACGGCGCCGGCTATGTTGCCGATACCCCCGAGCACCGCTGCGGTGAACGCCTTCAGGCCAGGGATGAATCCCATCGAGAATTGCGCGATGTTGTAGTTCATGGCGACCAGTACGCCAGCCACCGCGGCCAGGGCTGCGCCGATCGCAAAGGTAGCTGCGATGACCTGGTTGGCGTTGACCCCCATCAGCCCCGCAATCCGCGGGTTCTCAGCGGTCGCTCGCATCGCACGGCCCAGCTTGGTGCGATTCACGAGGAGCACCAGTCCGGTCATCATCACGGCTGAGACGACCAGGATCAGTATCTGCTTCGGGGCCAGGATTGCGCCGAAGATTGGCACCGGAGTCGTCGATAACAGATCCGGAAACACGATCGGGTTCGGTTTCCAGATGATCATCGCACTCGTCTGGATCACGATCGAGACACCGATCGCGGTGATCAGCGGAGCCAGTCGGGGGGCATTGCGCAACGGCCGGTACGCGACCCGCTCGACGAAAAGTGACAAGAGCACGCACACCGGCACTGCACACAGGACCGCGACGATCAGCAGCACCGGGCCTGGAAGACCGCTGCCAGCCAACAGCGTGACGACACTGACGCCGACCATCGCACCGATCATCAGCACGTCGCCGTGGGCGAAGTTGATCAGCTGCAAGATGCCATAGACCATCGTGTAGCCCAAGGCGACCAGCGCATAGACACTGCCCAGGACCAGGCCGTTGAGGATTTGCTGCAACAGGATGTCGAAGTTGAACATCGGCGATCCAGGTGGGTTGTGGCGGCTTGCCGCTGCCAGGGCGCTGGCAGTTTACGCGCAAACCGATGGGTTTCGCATCAACGCCCGGCGAGCATTAGGTGTCTTAGAAAGATGAAGGGCGCCGAAGCGCCCCTGCTGCGAGGGGAGCTGAAGCGCCCCTTCGATCCTGAAGCGACGTCGATGCTTATTTCACCGACAGAATCCACTTCACGAGCGTCTTAGCCTCGGGGTCGCTGACCTGCGGGTTTGGTGGCATCGGTACCTGGCCCCAGACACCGGAGCCCCCCGCGCGAATTTTCTGCGCCAGCTTGGCCTCAGCTCCGGAGTCCTTTGCGTACTTGGCGGCGACGTCCTTGAACGATGGGCCGACCAGCTTCTTGTCAGTGGCATGACAGGCCATGCAATTCTTGGCTTTGGCAAGGTCGGCATTCGCAGAGGCAGTACCTGACGCGATCAGGAGCGCCGAACCCACCAGTGCGACGCGCAGAAATTTCGAAGGCATAGAAAAGCTCCATCGGAGGTTGGATCGATCCGGGCAGCCAGGCCGCGGATCGAAAACGAGTCGAAGGCCGGATTTTAACGCAGTGGATCGCACTCGGGGCATCTATGCCACGCTGTTCGATCCCAGGGGTTTGGGGGGGCTTGATGCCCCTGGCATTGCGCCGGGCTTGGCTCCCTTTGCAAGCGGTCGCGCTCAGGTCTATCGTGAATCAGTGAGCGAACTTGTTTCACAGGAGCGTGGCGATGATCCTGGTGTGGGCCGGATTGGCCCTGGTGGTCTTGAAACTGTTGGAGATTGGTCCGGTTGCTGAGTGGGCCTGGTGGTGGGTGCTCGCACCGTTCGCCCTTGGACTGGTCTGGTTCGAGTGGGGCGAAAAACTCCTCGGCCTTGATCGGCAATCGACCGACCAAGATGTCCATGAGCTCAGACGCAAGGAACGCGTAGCCGGTCAGTTTCGGGACAAATCTGCGGCGGCGTCCAAGCGTAGCAAGGACAAGTCACGGTAGTCCTCGCACTTTGCGACCGACGCGTTAATAAAAAAGCCGGCTCGACATGTCGTCGGCCGGCTCTTTGCAGTCATCGGCTCACCGCTGAGCGCGACCTGCCGCGTTGGCATGTCGCAGCTGCCGGATTACTCGTCCGAGTCGAGTACTGCTCCCTTGCTGGCGCTGCTGCTCAGACGACGGAACTTTGCCAAGACCCCTCGGGCGTAGCGGGCTGCCGGCGGCTTCCACGCGGCGCGACGCTTGGCCAGTTCGGCGTCGTCAATGTTCAGTTGCAGGACCAGCTTGTGCGCGTCAATGGTGATTGAATCGCCTTCGTTGATCAGCGCGATGTTGCCGCCCACGGCTGCTTCAGGCGCGACATGGCCAACAACCATGCCCCAGGTGCCGCCGGAAAAACGTCCGTCGGTGATCAGACCGACCGATTCGCCAAGGCCTGCGCCGATCAGCGCAGACGTAGGTGCGAGCATTTCCGGCATGCCAGGACCGCCCTTGGGGCCCAGATAGCGCAGCACCATCACGTCGCCTGCATTGATCTTGCCTTCCATGATGGCGGCCAGCGCCGACTGCTCATCATCGAAAACACGGGCCGGGCCGGTGATCACCGGGTTTTTCAGGCCAGTGATCTTGGCCACGCAGCCTTCCGGTGACAGATTGCCCTTCAGGATGGCCAGGTGACCTTCAGCGTACATCGGCTTGTTGATCGGCAGGATCACGTCCTGGTCAGCGCGCGGCTGGTCAGGCACGTTAGCGAGTTCTTCGGCCATCGTCTTGCCGGTGATGGTCATGCAGTCGCCATGCAGCAGTCCGGCGTTCAGCAGGATCTTGAGCACTTGCGGAATGCCGCCGGCACGATGCAGATCGACCGCGACATACTTGCCCGAGGGTTTCAGATCGCAGATGACCGGAGTGCGTTTGCGGATGCGTTCGAAATCGTCGATCGTCCACTCGATGCCGGCCGCATGCGCAATGGCCAGAAAGTGCAGCACCGCGTTGGTCGAGCCGCCAGTCGCCATGATCAGCGTGACTGCATTCTCGATCGACTTGCGGGTGACGATATCGCGCGGCTTCAGGTCCTTCTTGACTGCTTCGACCAGCACCCGTGACGATTCGGCGGCCGAATCCACCTTCTCGGAATCCGGGTTGGCCATTGTCGAGGAGCCCAGCAGGCTCAGGCCCAGCGCCTCAAACGACGAGGACATCGTGTTGGCGGTGTACATGCCGCCGCATGAGCCGGTACCCGGAATCGCGTTGCGCTCGATGCCGTCGAAATCTTCCTGGCTCATGCGTCCGCGAGAAAATTCGCCAACCGCCTCGAACACCGACACGATGTTCAGGTCCTGGCCCTTCCAGCGTCCTGGCTTGATCGTACCGCCGTAGACATAGATGGCCGGCACATTGGCACGCATGATGCCCATCATGCCGCCGGGCATGTTCTTGTCGCATCCGCCGATGACCAGCACGCCGTCCATCCACTGGCCCTGGACCGCGGTCTCGACGCAGTCGGCGATCACCTCGCGCGAAGCGAGCGAGAACTTCATGCCCTCGGTTCCCATCGACATGCCATCGGAGATCGTCGGCACGCCGAAAATCTCGGGGTTGGCGCCGGCGGCCTTGATTGCAGCCTCGGCAGCATCGGTCAGCGGCTGCAGGCCCGAGTTGCAGGGCGTGATGGTCGAGTGGCCGTTGGCAATGCCGATGAACGGTTTGGACATGTCCGAGGGTTGGTAGCCCATGCCGTAGTACATCGAACGGTTCGGCGCGCGGGCGACGCCCTCGGTGATGTTGCGGCTGCGGCGATTGGATGCCATTCGTGGAACTCCTGGTGCAAATGTCTGGTCGGTAAACCCCCTACATTAGCAGGTTCGGCGCTGATTCCGGTGCTGCGCGCGGGCTTGCGGGCTTTACAATCGACCGGGCGTTGGCCCTCGCCGACGATTGAGAGGCTGCTCGATGCTCGTTCATCCCCAGTTCGATCCGATTGCGTTGCAGATCGGTCCCCTTGCGATTCGCTGGTACGGGCTGATGTACCTGACGGCGTTCCTGGCGTTCTTCCTGCTGGGGCGCCGCCGGCTGCGCCGGCCCCAGTTCGCGCGGTCAAGCGGCATGCAGGCTCGCGATCTTGAAGACTTGCTGTTTTTTGGCGTGCTCGGAGTGGTGCTCGGAGGGCGGCTCGGCTATGTGCTGTTCTACAAGCCCGGGTATTACCTGGCCAACCCGCTCGAAGCCCTGGAGATCTGGCAGGGCGGGATGTCGTTTCACGGCGGAATGCTTGGCGTGATTGCGGCCACCTGGCTCTGGAGCCGGCGCGCGAATCTGCGCTTTTGGAACGTGATCGACTTTGTCGCCCCGTTGGTGCCGATCGGATTGGCGGCCGGACGCCTGGGCAACTTCATCAATGGCGAATTATGGGGGCGACCGTCGACTGCGGCCTGGGCCATGGTGTTTCCGCAGGCGGGTGACAACATTGGCCGACATCCGTCGCAGATCTACCAGTTCCTCGGGGAAGGTCTGCTGCTGTTCGCGCTGCTGTGGTGGTATTCGTCGCGTCCGCGATCCGCTGGCGCGGTTTCCGGGATGTTTCTGGTCGGCTACGCAGGGTTTCGCTTCGCCGCCGAGTTTGCGCGTGAGCCAGATGCGTTTCTGGGTACGCTGACGCTTGGGCTGACGATGGGCCAGTTGCTGTGCCTGCCGATGTTCGTGTTTGGCGTCTGGTTGCTGGTGCGCGCCGCGCGCGCGTAGGCGCGCTCAGCGACAGGGCGATTACGCCTGATCGGGCGCCGACGATCTCCGGGAAATGTGCCTGGCAAGGGGCTGGCCAGTACCGACCTTCAGTGGGCGATGGTGCTCAGCGACCAGGCCTTCCAGAGCATGTAGGCGGACATCAGGTAGAGGCTGCACGCAAAGACCTTTTTGAGCTTGTCGGTCGGCAGCGCATGCGCGAGCCTGGCGCCCAGCGGAGCGGTGAGCACGCTGGTTGCAGCGATCGCGAACAGGGCCGGCAGATACACGAAGCCGATCGTGCCGGCGGGCAGTTCGATTCCACGGCCTGCCACCATGTAACCGATCGTGCCGGCCAGCGCGATCGGAAACCCGCAGGCGGCGCTGGTGCCAACTGCCTGTTGCGGGCGAAGGCCGCGGTTGGTCAGGAACGGCACCATCAGAAAGGCGCCGCCCGCGCCCAGCACCGCGGAGATCGCGCCGATCAGGCTACCGGCGCCGAACATTCCCGATTTGCCGGGAAGGCTTCTGGCCAGTTCCGGCGACGCCGGGGCGCGATGCCGAAGCATGCGGGTTGCCGCCCAGACCAGGAATGTGCCGAAGATCGTCGCGATCAGCGCCGCGGGCAATGCGCCGACGAACTGGGCGCCGGCGAACGAACCGACCAGGATCCCTGGGGCAAGAACCGCGGCGATCTCCCAGCGAACGCCACCACGGCGATGATGGGCCCGAACACTGGAGATTGCGGTGAACACGATCGTGGTCAGTGAGGTGGCGATTGCCACCTTGATTATCTGCCCGGCCGGAAATGCATGCTGCTCGAGCAGTATCGTCACGAACGGCACCATGATCATGCCGCCGCCGACCCCCAGCAATCCAGCCAGAAAGCCGGTGCAGGCGCCCAGCAGCAGCAGTGGCAGCAGTTCGTTCAGAGGCAAAGTCATCATCGTCGCCAATTGCAGGGGGGCGGATGCTACCATCCTCGACCGCGTTTGGTGCAGACGGACCTTGGCCGCGCGCCGACTGTTCCGCAGAACCACTGACCGGGGGAAACCAACGATGAAAATCGCAGTGATCGGCGCCGGCGCGATTGGCGGGTACCTGGGTGCCAGGCTTGCGCTGGCCGGTGAAGACGTCACCTTCGTCGCGCGTGGTGCGAACCTCGATGCGATCCGTGCAAACGGCTTTCGACTGATCGAGGAAGACGGCACGCAAAGCCACGCGAGTACGGTGAATGCGGTGGAGGATATGGCTGAGGCTGGCCCGCAGGACTATGTGCTGCTCGCGTTGAAAGCCCATCAGGTCGCCGCGGTGGCACCCGCGATGCGCGCGCTGTTCGGTCCGCAGACCTGCGTCGTGACGATGCAAAACGGGGTTCCCTGGTGGTACTTCCACAAGCTGAGTGGTCCGTTCGAGGGCCGATCAGTGACCAAGGTGGATCCGGACGGCACGATCGCCGCAAACATCGAGGATGAGCGCATCCTTGGGTCGGTGGTCTATCCGGCATCCGAGCTGATTGCGCCCGGGGTCGTCAAGATCATCGAAGGCAACCGGTTCTCGCTCGGTGAGCCGGACAACTCGAAGTCGGAGCGGGCGGTGCGGCTGTCTGAATCGTTGACGCGTGCTGGCTTCAAGTCGCCGGTGTCATCGGACCTGCGCAGCGAGATCTGGCTCAAGCTGTGGGGCAATCTCACCTTCAATCCGGTCAGCGCGCTGACCCACGCAACGCTGGCCGGCATTTGCCGAGATCCGCTGACTCGCGACCTGGCTGCCAGCATGATGCGCGAAGCGCAGACGGTGGCCGAGAAGCTCGGGGTGCGCTTCCGGGTCTCGATCGACAAGCGCATTGCGGGCGCCGAGGCGGTTGGCGAGCACAAGACTTCGATGTTGCAGGATGTTGAGCGTGGCCGCGCCCTGGAGCTCGATGCGCTGCTGGGTTCGGTGGTCGAGTTGGCCCGAATCACCGAGACCCCGACGCCGCATATCGATGCGATCTACGCCTGCACAGCGCTGTTGGCGAGCACACTGGCCGCCCGAGGCGGACGGCTCGAGCTGACCGAATCCTCGCGCTAGGCGAGTTGGGGCGCAGTCGTTCCCTCGGTGCCCGGTGCCCGGTGCCCTCGCCGCTGATGCACAATGCAGCGTTTCCGACCCTTGATCGAGAGCATGCAATGGGACCCCAGACCACGGTATTGGAACTGATCGGCACCGGTGCCGGTGCTGCGACGGCAATTTCGGCACCCGGAGAGCCGGCCTTGTCCTACGAAGGCTTGCGCGAGCAGATTCGCGCGACGGTCGCTGCCTACAATGCGATGGGCATCGGGCGCAACGACAGGATCGCGATCGTGCTCGACAACGGACCGGAAATGGCGGTTGCCTTCATGTCCGTGGCAGCCGGAGCGACTTCGGCGCCGCTGAACCCGGCGTATCGGGCCGAGGAATTCGAGTTCTATCTATCGGATCTGAACGCGAAGGGCCTGATTGTGCAGGCGGGCAGCGGCTCGCCTGCGGTTGACGTTGCCCGCAAGCTGGGCGTGCGGATCATCGAGTTGCAGCCAACGCGCGACCGTGGTGCCGGCAGCTTCACGATTCGGGACACATCCGGTGCAAAGCCTGCCGCGCCCGCCGCGGCCGGGTTTGCGCAAGCAGACGACGTGGCTCTCGTATTGCACACCTCGGGCACCACCTCGCGACCGAAGATCGTTCCGCTGACCCACCGCAACGTCTGTGCGTCGGCCCGCAACATCCGTGGATTTCTGTCCTTGGAGGCACAGGACCGTGGCCTGAACATCATGCCCTTGTTCCATATTCATGGCTTGATTGCAGGCGTGCTGGCGCCGCTGTCGGCTGGCGGTCAGGTCTGCTGCACCCCGGGTTTCAACGCGCTGAAGTTCTTCGCCTGGATGCAGGAATCTCGTCCGACCTGGTACACCGCGGTACCGACGATGCACCAGACGATTCTTGCGCGGGCCGCTAACAATCGCGACGTGATTCAGGCCAATCCGCTGCGCTTCATCCGGTCGTCCTCGTCGGCGATGCCCACC
>JALRBB010000449.1 GCA_023257915.1 Quisquiliibacterium sp.
CAAGGCGACATGAACGACGCCACCGTATTCTCCGAAGACCCTGCCGAAATGGCGTCCAAGTGGGTCGAGCAGGGCGCGCGCAGGCTTCATCTGGTCGATCTGAACGGCGCAATCGCCGGTAAGCCGAAGAACGAATCGGCGATTCGTGCGATCGTCGATGCGGTCGGTGCCCGCGTGCCGGTGCAACTTGGCGGTGGCATTCGTGACCTGGACACCATTGAGCGCTATCTGGACAGTGGCATCAGCTACGTGATCATCGGTACTGCAGCGGTCAAGAACCCGGGCTTTCTGCACGATGCCTGCAGTGCCTTTCCCGGCCAGGTGATCGTCGGTCTCGACGCGAAAGACGGCAAGGTTGCCACCGATGGCTGGAGCAAGCTGACCGGGCATGATGTGCTCGACCTGGGCCGCAAGTTCGAAGGCTATGGCGTCGAGGCGATCATCTACACCGACATTGGTCGTGATGGCATGTTGTCCGGCGTCAATATCGAGGCCACGGTCCGGTTGGCGCGGGAACTGAGCATCCCGGTGATCGCCTCGGGCGGCATGACCAATCTGACAGATGTTGAGAATTTATGCGTTGTCGAGGACGAAGGCGTGGCCGGAGCGATCCTCGGGCGAGCGATCTATGAAGGTACGCTCGATTTTCAGGCGGCGCAGCAGCGTGCCGACGAACTGAACGGGCCTGGCTGAGCGACGTGCTGACCAAACGCATCATCCCGTGTCTGGACGTGACCGCCGGCAGAGTGGTCAAAGGGGTCAATTTCGTCGAACTGCGCGACGCCGGCGATCCGGTGGAAATTTCCCGCCGCTACGACGAGCAGGGCGCAGATGAGCTCACCTTCCTGGACATCACCGCATCGAGCGACGAGCGCGACATCATCCTGCATGTCATCGAATCGGTGGCTGAGCAAGTGTTCATCCCGCTCACGGTTGGCGGCGGCGTGCGTGCGGTGTCCGACGTGCGTCGGCTGCTGAACGCAGGCGCGGACAAGATCTCGATCAATACCGCCGGAGTGCAGAATCCCGAGCTGATCGGCGAAGCCAGCGCGCGCTACGGCGCGCAATGCATCGTCGTTGCGATCGACGCGAAGGCGCGCCCCGGCGGTGGCTGGGAGGTCTTCACTCATGGCGGGCGCAAGGCGACCGGTCTGGACGCAATCGAATGGGCTGGTGAGGTCGAGCGCCTTGGGGCGGGAGAGATCCTGCTCACCAGCATGGATCGCGATGGCACCCGCCAGGGTTTTGACCTTGCACTGACTCGGGCGGTCAGCGACGCTGTCCGTGTGCCGGTCATCGCATCCGGCGGAGTTGGCTCGCTGCAGCACCTGGCCGACGGGGTCTCCGAAGGACGTGCCGATGCCGTACTGGCCGCGAGCATCTTTCACTTCGGTGAACATACAGTTCGCGAGGCCAAGGAGTACATGGCCGCGCGCGGCATCCCGGTGCGCCTGGATTGAACCCGTTGCGGAGAACTACGCGATGACTTCTGGGGCTGGCCAGGCTGGTGGCACCGACATGTCCGGCAGTAACCTGTCTGAATCCTGGCTCGATGCGGTTCGCTGGGATGCGGCAGGTCTGGTCACTGCGATTGCGCAGGAGCTCGGCAGCGAGCGGATCCTGATGGTCGCCTGGATGAATCGCGAGGCGCTCGCACAGACCGCGGCGACCGGTCGGGCGGTCTACTGGTCCCGTTCGCGGGGCCGGCTCTGGCGCAAGGGCGAAGAGTCCGGTCATGTACAACGGGTGCGGGAGCTTCGGCTCGACTGTGACGGCGACGTGATTTTGATGAAGGTCGAACAACAGGGCGGCATCGCCTGCCACACGGGTCGGCATTCATGCTTCTTTAGCCGGCTCGAGGACGGGCAGTGGGTTGCGGTTGACCCGGTGCTTCGCGACCCGGAAACCATCTACAAGTAGCGGGCGGGCTTCGATGAGCAGCATGAACGACACTTTGGCCAGGCTGGCGCGGGTCGTGGAGTCACGGCGCGACGCCGATCCGGACAAGTCCTATGTTGCGCGCTTGTTCGCCAAAGGGCCGGATGCGGTGCTCAAGAAGATCGGCGAAGAGGCGACCGAGACCGTGATGGCGGCCAAGGACGGCGTACCGGAAAAGATCGTCTACGAGACTGCCGACCTTTGGTTCCATTGCCTGATCATGCTGGCCCAGCACGGCCTGGGTCCGGAGCAGGTGCTGGCCGAGCTCGCGCGCCGCGAGGGGCTGTCCGGACTTGAGGAAAAGGCGCTGCGCAAGGCGGTCCAGCGCGATGCGGACGAAGCCGATCGCTCCTGAGTGCGCCGGGCAAGCCGCGATCAGGCGTCTGGCGACATCGGGATTCGGCTTCGCATCGGGTTGCATTGCTGATCGGGCTGCAGGTACCGTTATGCCAGGCGGCCGCGAGGCCTTCGATTACCTATGGGCCTATTCGAGATGAATTACAAACCCGACTGCATTTTTTGCAAGATCGTGCAGGGCGCGATCCCCAGCCGCAAGGTTTACGAAGACGACGACATTCTCGCCTTTCACGACATCAACCCGTCGGCGCCAGTGCATTTTCTGATCATCCCGAAAGTGCACGTCGAAAATCTCTACGACGCGGACATGCGCCATCAGCAGGTCCTGGGCAAGATGCTCGCGATGGCGGGGC
>JALRBB010000477.1 GCA_023257915.1 Quisquiliibacterium sp.
GCCCACCAGATGCCGGGATTCGTCGAGCACCAGCAGCTGGCTGATCCGACGGTCTTCCATCATTCGGGCGGCCTCGGCGGCCAGCGCTCCCGGAGCGATTCCGGAAGGAGAGTGGGTCATGACCTGTCCGACCTGAAGTCCGCGGATATCGCCGTCACGCTCCAGCAGTCGTCGAAGATCACCGTCGGTGAAGATGCCGGTGACCGTGCCGTCGGATCCGAGTACTGCGGTCATTCCCATGCGCTTGCGGGTGATTTCCAGGATCGCACTAGCCATCGGTGCGTCCTCCGTCACCGTCGGCAGGGCCTCGCCGGTGCGCATCACGTCGCTGACATGGGTCAGCAGCCGGCGCCCGAGTGCCCCTCCGGGGTGTGAGCTGGCGAAGTCATCCGGACCGAAGCCGCGCGCCTCGAGCAGCGCGACCGCGAGTGCGTCGCCCAGGGCGAGCGCGGCTGTGGTGCTGGCGGTAGGCGCGAGGTTCAGCGGGCAAGCCTCGCGGGCCACGGCGGCGTTCAGATGCACATCGGCCAGCGCCGCAAGCGGCGAACCTGGTGCACCGGTCATCGCAATCAGTCTGGCTCCGCGCCGCTTGAGCAAGGGCACGATGGCGAGCAATTCGGCGGTGGAGCCGGAATTGGACAGCGCGATCAGCACATCGTCGCGTGTGATCATTCCGAGGTCGCCATGACTGGCCTCGGCCGGGTGCACGAAAAAGGCAGGCGTGCCGGTCGAGGCCAGTGTCGCTGCAATCTTGTTGGCGATATGACCGGATTTGCCGATGCCGCTGACGACGACTCGTCCGGTGCAGGCCAGAATCATCCGGCAGGCGCGCAGAAAGTCGTCATCGATCCGGCTCGTCAGCGCGCCGATTGCGTCGGCTTCGATGCGCAGAACTTCGGTCGCGCGTTCGATCAGGCGGCGCTCTTGCTCAGAGGTGGATAGAATCGAATCGTCCATCCGTTCGAGTATATCCACTGGCAACGCATGATGCTGTCATCACTTGAGCTCGCCCTAGCCTTGCTGGCCGCGTCGGTTTTCGCGGTCGTCGGCTTGCGCACGCTGCGTCTGCCGCCGCTGGTCGCGTACATCGCGGTCGGCGTTCTGCTTGGGCCTCACGCGACCAATGTCGCTGGCGAACCGGAGGCGGTGCATCACGCGGGCGAAATTGGTGTCGTTTTCCTGATGTTTTCACTCGGGCTCGAGTTCAATCTTGCCAAGTTGGTGTCGATGCGTCGGCTGGTGTTCGGGCTCGGCGCAGCCCAGGTCGGCGTCACGATGGCCTTCACGCTGGCCTTGTTCCTGTTGCTGCCAGGCTCGCTGGTGGCAGGGGTGATGGGCGTTTCGGTTGACTGGAAGGTGGCGCTGATTCTCGGCGGAACGGTGGCGATGTCCTCGACCGCGATGGTGATCAAGCTGCTGTCCGAAAAACGCGAACTGGAGACCGAGCACGGGCGGCGGGTGTTCAGCGTGCTGCTGTTCCAGGACATTGCGGTGATCCCGCTGCTGATCCTGATCCCCGCGCTCGCTACCGGGGGCGATGCCTGGATGGGAGCAGTCGGCATTGCCGCGATCAAGGCGGTGGTCTTGCTCGTGCTGCTGTTGCGTTTCGGCCCCCCGCTGATGAAGCGCTGGTTCAATATCGTCGCCCGCCAGCGCTCGCATGAGTTGTTCACCTTGAACGTTCTGCTCGCGACGCTGCTGTTTGCCTGGTTGACCGACAAGGCCGGCCTGTCGATGGCGCTCGGGGCCTTCGTGGCAGGCATGCTGATTTCCGAGACCGAGTACCGCTACCAGGTCGAGGAAGACATCAAGCCGTTCAGAGACGTGCTTCTCGGGCTTTTCTTCGTTGCGATCGGAACGAAGCTCAACCTGCGGGTGGTTGCCGAGGCCTGGCCGCCGGTTCTGCTGTTCATGACGGTCCCGGTGTTGTTCAAATTCGGCCTGGTGCTGCTGCTTGTCCGGGCGTTTGGCGCAGGCGCCGGGGTTGCGATCCGTGCCGGCGTGTGGCTTGCGCAGGCTGGCGAGTTCGGCTTCGTGCTGCTGGCCCTGGGCAGCTCGTCCGGGCTAATTCCCGATCCGGTGATGCAACCGGTGCTGGCGGCGATGCTGCTGTCGATGATCGCCAGTCCCTTGCTGATCGAGCAGGCGAACCGGATCGCACTTCGGCTGTCGAGCCAGGAATGGTTGCAGCGCTCTTTGCAGCTGCAGTCGATTGCCAGCCGAAGCCTGGCCCGCGAAAAGCACATAATCGTCTGCGGCTATGGGCGCTGTGGCCAGGCACTCGCGCATATTTTCGAGGCCGAAAAACTACCGTTTATCGCCCTGGACCTTGATCCTGACCGCGTGCAGGCCGCGGCGGCGGCCGGCGAGCCGGTGGTGTTCGGCGACTCGGCCCGGCGTGAGACGCTGCTGGCCGCCGGACTGCATCGAGCCAGCGCGCTGGCAATCACCTTTGACGACACTCCCACCGCGTTGCGAATCCTGCATCTGGTTCGTGATCTGGCGCCCCGCCTGCCCGTGCTGGTACGCACCGCGCATGAGGTGGATATCGACAGGCTGCGGGCAGCCGGTGCCACCGAGGTCGTTCCGGAAATTGTCGAGGGAAGCCTGATGCTGGCATCGCACGCCCTGGCGCTGGTCGGGGTGCCCTTGTCCCGGGTGCTTCGGCGGGTGCAGAAAGTGCGCGAGAGTCGCTATGCGCTGTTGCAGGGCTTTTTTCACGGAGCCGACGACTCACCGCAGGACGATATCGAGGCGGCGCATACCCACCTGCGTGCCGTAACGGTGACCGAAGGTTCTGGCGCGATCGGCAAGCAACTTCTGGAGCTGGATCTCGCCGGGGCTCGGATCACGACGCTGGTTCGCAAGAGCACCCGCAGTGTCGATCCACCTGGCGAGATGCGAGTCGTTTTCGGAGATACGCTGGTGCTGTCCGGCACGCTGGAGCAGGTTGGAACGGCCGAGGCCTCGCTGCTGCGCGCTTGATGTTTCTTGCTGCATTCGGCGCGAGAAGCCACGTCGGTAATACAATAATGGGTTGAACAAAAAAGATGGCTTCTCCTTGGTTGATGACCTACTCGTTCTGGACAACGTCCGGTTCGGCTATCGCGATCGCCTGATCCTGGATGGCGTGTCGATGCGGTTCCCGCCGGGGCGCGTGGTCGCGCTGATCGGCGGCTCCGGGTCCGGCAAGACGACGCTGCTACGCCTGATCGGCGGGATGCTGCGCCCAAGCGCTGGCAGCATCGTTTTCGAGGGTCGCGATGTGGCTGCGCTTGATCGCAACGGCCTTTACGCGATGCGTCGCCGGATGGGCATGTTGTATCAATTTGGCGCCTTATTTACCGACCTGGACGTGTTCGACAACGTTGCATTCCCGCTGCGTGAGCACACCGCATTGCCGGAACCGCTGATCCGTGACCTGGTCCTGCTCAAGCTCAACGCGGTTGGCTTGCGCGGCGCTGCGCGGTTTCGCACGTCGCAACTGTCGGGCGGCATGGCGCGGCGCGTTGCACTGGCGAGGGCAATCGCGCTGGATCCGCCGCTGATCATGTACGACGAGCCGTTCGCCGGACTGGATCCGATTTCGCTGGCCACGGTCGCGGCCCTGATTCGGAATCTGAACGATGCGCTGGACGTGGCCTCGATCGTCGTGTCACACGACATCAAGGACGCATTCAAGATCGCTGACTACGTCTACCTGCTCGCCTCCGGTCGTATTGCCGCACACGGCACACCGGACTCGATGCGCGATTCGTCCGATCCGAATGTGCGGCAATTCCTGGATGGCTCGATCGACGGGCCGGTGGCCTTTCACCATCAGGCGGTGCCACTGGCGCAGGATCTGGGGATTGGCCAATGATCCGCGCGTTGTCCGTGCCCATGCGCTGGATGATCGACCGCTTAGCTCTGGTCGGCTATGGCACCCGTTTTTTCCTGCGCTTGTGCGGCCTTGGTATCGCCGCATTCCGCCGTCCGCGGTTGGTCGTTGACCAAATCCATTTTGTCGGCAATTACTCGCTGTCGATCATCCTGGTGTCGGGCCTTTTGATCGGTTTCGTGCTGGGATTGCAGGGCTACTACACCCTGCGGCGCTACGGCTCGGAAGAGGCGCTTGGCCTGCTCGTCACGCTGTCGCTGGTGCGAGAACTTGGGCCGGTCGTCACCGCGCTGCTGTTTGCCGGTCGAGCGGGCACTTCGCTGACCGCCGAGGTCGGCCTGATGAAGGCGGGTGAGCAGATCGACGCGATGGAAATGATGGCGGTCGATCCGGTTGCCCGGGTTCTGGCGCCGCGCTTCATGGCGGCGCTGATCTGCATGCCGCTGCTGGCAGGCCTGTTTTCCGCGATGGGTGTGCTGGGTGGTTATATCGTCGGTGTCGAGATGATTGGTGTTGACGCCGGTGCGTTCTGGTCGCAGATGCAGGGCGGCGTCGACTGGATCGAGGATATCGGTAATGGCGTCGTCAAGAGCATCGTGTTCGGTTTCACGGTTGCCTTCGTCGCCCTGTTCGTCGGCTATGAGGCTGAACCCACCCCCGAGGGCGTCGCGCATGCAACCACGACGACGGTCGTGGTTGCGTCGCTGGCGATCCTCGGCCTTGACTTCATTCTGACCGCGCTGATGTTCAGTTCAAACTGAGGGTGCGGCCAGTGAGCCGCGGCCGCAGGGCGCGGATCGGCAAGGCGTGAGAGGATATTTTGATGAATCGCAAGCTAGTGGATCTTTTGGTTGGGCTTTTCGTGGTGCTCGGTTTTTCCGCGCTGCTCTTTCTGGCGGTGCGGGCCGGCAACATGAGCGGAAGCCTGGCCCTGTCGGACACCTACGAGACACGCGCGCGCTTTGACAACATCGGCGGGCTCAAGCCGCGCGCTGCGGTGCGCAGCGCCGGTGTTGTCGTCGGACGCGTGACCGGGATCCGGTTCGATGACCAGACCTATCAGGCCGAGGTCATGCTCGCGCTCGACCGGCGCTACCAGTTTCCCAAGGACACCTCAGCCAAGATTCTGACCTCGGGGCTGCTCGGCGAGCAGTACATCGGTCTGACGCCTGGCGGCGACCCTCAGATGCTCGCCGCTGGCGATCGAATCACGATGACGCAGTCGGCTGTGGTGCTCGAAAACCTGATCGGGCAGTTCCTGTACGGCAAGGCGGCCGAAGGGGGCGCCAAATGAGGCTTGCGGCCGGTGCATCCGTCACGCTGCGTCGTTTGCTGATGCTGGTTGGCCTGCTGGCCGGGCTGGGGCTGGGCGGATGCGCTCTGCTGCCCGGCAGTGATGCTGTCCGCTCACCGGGCGACCCGTTCGAGCGCTACAACCGCGCCATGTTCGACGTGAACCAGAAGATCGATGAGGTTGCGCTTGAGCCGCTCGCCAGGAGCTATCGTCGTTACGTCCCGGATGCATTCCGGATCGTGATTCACAATTTCTTCGAAAATCTGTCCGACCTCGGCACCGCGGTCAATCAGCTCTTGCAGGGCAAGCTGGATCTGGCCGCCTCCGATCTGCTGCGCTTCGGGGTCAACTCGACGCTCGGTTTCGCCGGTTTGAACGACATCGCCAGCGAGTTCGGCCTGGAGAAACATCGCGAGGATTTCGGCCAGACGCTCGGGCGTTGGGGTGTGCCTCCCGGTCCGTATCTGGTGCTTCCGCTGCTCGGGCCCTCCTCGGTGCGTGATGGGCTCGGCCTCGTGGTCGACTACAGGACCGATCTCACGCTGTATCTGACCGAAGATTCCACCACGCGTGTCGCGACGCGAGCACTGCGCATCGTCGACGCCCGCGAAAGGCTGCTCGATGCAACCCGGATGATCGACTCGATCGCGCTTGACCCTTATCTGTTCGTGCGTGATTCGCAGTTGCAGCGCAGGCGCAGCCTCGTCTGGGATGGCGACCCGCCGCCCGCGCCGGATGAGCGCAACTGACGGTGTGGTTCGGCGCGTGGCATTCGCCCGGATCCAGTTTGCAGGTTCGTCCGGTCAGCTGCCTGGGCGCTTGTTTGAAGGAATTGTTGTGATGAAACGCTTGTGTGCTTTGCTAGTTGCGATCTGTTTCATGCCGGGCATCGTTGCGGCTGCTGAAGCTCCCGATGCACTGATTGGCCGCGTGGCCAATGAGATTCTCGACAAGATCCGCGCCGACGCCCAGCTCAAGTCTGGCGACCTGACCAAGATCTCCGACTTTGTCGACGGCACCTTGATGCCGCATGTCGACTTTCCGCGCATGACGGCACTGGCGGTTGGCCGCAACTGGCGCCAGGCGACACCGGAGCAGCAAAAAAGGCTGATGCAGGAATTTCGTGCGCTGCTTGTGCGCACCTATTCCGGAGCGGTGTCCTCGGTCAAGGATCAGAAGGTGCGTACCAAGCCCTTTCGCGCCGCGGCTGGCGACACCGACGTGATCGTTCGCACCGAGGTCATACAGGCAGGCCGTGAACCGATCCAGCTCGACTATCGTCTCTACCAGGTCAATGGCGGCTGGAAAATCTACGACGTCAATGTGCTCGGAGTCTGGCTGCTCGAGACCTATCGCAACCAGTTTGCGCAACAGGTCAGCGTCGGCGGCATCGATGGCCTGATCAAGTCACTGGCCGACAAGAACCGCGACGCAGGTCAGGGCGGCAAGTCCTGATGGCACAGGCGTTTGCCAGCCTGCCTGCCAAGGTGGGCTTTAACGAGGCACCAGGCTTGCTGGAAAGGCTGAGCGTCGAACTCGCGGCGATGCAGTCGCCTTGCGTCGATTTGTCTGCCTGCCAGCATTTTGACTCTTCGCTGGTTGGCATGCTGCTCGAGTTGATGCGCCGGCTGCAGGCATCCGGGCGTGCGCTGCGTTTGATCAATCCGCCAGAGAACCTGCACAAGCTGGCTCTGCTTTACGGTGTGAACGGAATTCTCTTTGACTCTCGCACTTGAAATCGATGACGTCGCCAAGCGCTATGGCAGCTTCGAAGCCCTGCGCGGCGTTTCCCTACAGGTCCGTGAAGGTGAGTTCTTCGGGCTGCTCGGCCCGAACGGTGCCGGCAAGACCACGCTGATCTCGATCATTGCCGGGCTGGCGCGTGCCAGCCGGGGCCGGGTATCGGTGATGGGTCATGATGTTGTCGACGACTATCGCGCGGCGCGCAGGGCGCTTGGCGTGGTGCCGCAGGAGCTGGTCTTCGATCCGTTCTTCACGGTGCGCGAGATGCTGCGCTTTACTTCCGGTTACTACGGGCTGCGCCGCAACGACGACTGGATCGACGAACTGCTGGCGAATCTCGACCTTACCGCGAAGGCCGATGCGAACACCCGCACGCTGTCGGGTGGTATGAAGCGCCGGATGCTGATCGCCCAGGCGCTGGTTCACCGACCTCCGGTGATCGTGCTGGATGAGCCCACTGCCGGGGTGGACGTCGGTTTGCGTCAAACGCTGTGGGCTTTCATCCGGCGTTTGAATCGCGAAGGGCACACGATTGTGCTGACCACGCATTATCTGGAAGAGGCGCAGGAGCTGTGCGAGCGGATCGCAATGCTCAAGCACGGACAGATCGTCGCGCTCGATCGCACCAGCGCGCTGCTGCGGCAGTTTGCGGGCGGGAGGCTGCTGGTCAAGTTTGCATCCGGTCAGTTGCCCCCCGCGCTGGCGCCGATCTGCACCCCGGACGATCTGGTTCCAGGGCGCTTGTCGCTGCGGGTTGACAGCTACGACAGGCTAGAGCCGATCCTTGCGGCGTTGCGCGAGGCCGGTTGCGTGATCGAGGAAATGGAATTGCTGCACACCGACCTCGAGGATGTTTTCGTGCGGATCATGCAGGACTCGAACTAAAGGGTAGGGCGGTGCAAGGATTCAAGACCTTTCTCTACAAGGAATTGCTTCGCTTCTGGAAGGTTGCGATGCAAACGGTGGCCGGCCCGGTTCTGACCTCGTTGTTGTATCTGCTGGTGTTTTCGCATGTGCTCGAGAATCGGGTCACGGTGTTTGAGAACGTCAGTTACACCTCGTTTTTGGTCCCCGGTCTGGTGATGATGTCGGTGTTGCAAAACTCCTTCGCCAATGCGTCCTCGTCGCTGATCCAGAGCAAGGTCACCGGCAACGTCGTCTTCATGCTGCTGCCGCCGCTGTCGCACTGGGAGATGTTCAGCGCCTACGTGCTGGCGTCGGTGGTCCGCGGGCTGGCGGTGGGCGCCGG
>JALRBB010000478.1 GCA_023257915.1 Quisquiliibacterium sp.
AGGAGCGACTTGCCGCCAGCGAACGTCTGTTCCGGACCATGGTCGAGAACAATGGCGACCTGATCCAGGTGGTCGATTCGCAAGGTCATCTGGTGTACGCGTCTCCCACCCATTACCGGTATTTTCAAACCGTGCCAGAAACAACGCTGGGCAAACCGGTTGGCGGCCATGTGCATCCGGAAGATCGTGAAAGAGTGTCCGATCTGCTACGCCGCGGCTTATCGGGCGAGGCGATGGAATCCAAACATCGTCTCGTCTTGGCAGATGGTTCGATCCGCTGGGTCCATTTGCGGGGATATCCGCTGTTCGATGCCAACGGCAAACCAGACGGTGGTTTAGCCGTCAATACCGACATCACCGACATCGTGGAGCAGTCAGACGAGGCGATCAGCCGGGCCCGCTTCGGGCAGCAGACGCGGGTTGCGGCATTGCTGGATCTTTCTCAGGCACTGGTATACGAAGCCGATCCAGACGGAGTGCTTGTCTATGTCAATACGCAGTTTTGCGAGTTTCTGGGGCGTTCGCGGGAGGCGCTGCTCGGCAGGCCGCTGGTGGAGTTCATCGACGCTTCGCAGCGGGAGTTGGTGCGTCGGCGCATCCGGGAGCAGGCAAGCGGTGTATTGCCATTGTTTTCGATCACTGAGCGTCAATATGTGACGGCCGATGATCGCCGCGTCTGGTTGCGCGGTTCAGGAGTGGTGCTGCATGACGAACAGGGCAAGGTCAGCGGGACTCTGGTGATCGGCCATGACACCACCGAGCGCTTGGCGCAGGAGTTGCAGTTGCGCCATGCGCTGGACTCTGCGCGCGAGGCCGAACAAGCCAAGAGCGATTTTCTGGCGGTTGCCAGTCATGAGCTGCGCACCCCGCTCAATGCGATGGTGGGCACTTTATATCAGCTTGGCCAAGGCCCGTTGGCGCAGGCGCAGGCCGAACGACTGCAGCGCTTGCAACGCTCGGCGGCGCGCTTGAAGGCGTTGCTGGACGACATCCTGGACCTTAGCCGGCTGGAGTCTAGTCAGGTGCCATTGCTCAGCGAGCGCTTCTCGCTGGCGACGCTGGCACAGGAAGTTCGCTCGATGTTCTCCGATCAGGCGAGCGCCAAGGGGCTCGAGTTGGACGTCTGGGTGCAGCAATCGCAAGAAGTCTTGCTGGGCGACGAGTTGCGTCTAGGCCAGGCGTTGATCAATCTGGTGGGCAATGCGATCAAGTTCACCGAGCGCGGTGCGGTCCGGGTGCGCCTGTCGGGCGAGCCGCTGGATGACGCGCATATTGAACTGCGTATCGAGGTGCAGGACAGCGGACCTGGACTGTCCGCCGAGCAAAGGGCCGGGCTGTTCCGACCGTTCGCACAAGCCGACCGGCGCCAGTCGGCCAGGCTTGGGGGCACCGGTCTGGGGCTGGCGATCGTGCGGCGCATTGCGCAGGCAATGGACGGCGAGGTCGGCGTAGAGTCCGAGCCGGGTGCAGGCAGCACCTTCTGGATGACTGCGCGGCTGGCGCGTGACAGTGCGGCGACAGACGCATCGACGGTCATGCCGGATGCGGCGCATGGTGACGGTGCGGCGCAGGGCGGATCGTCAGAGCCTGAACTCACCGGCCAGCAGGCCAAAGAGCGGCTCGCAAGCCAGTTTTCCGGCAGTTCGGTGCTGCTGGTCGAGGATGAGGCGATCACTCAGTTGGTCATGACCGAGTTGCTCGAGATGGCAGGGCTGACGGTCACGGTGGTTGACGACGGCGTGCCTGCGCTGCAGCGGATGCGCAGCGGCTTGGCGCCGGCGCTGATCCTGATGGACATGCAGATGCTGGAGATGGATGGGGTGCAGACGACGCGCGAGATCCGCGCGCTGCCGGGCGGCGAGCATTGGCCGATCATCGGAATGTCGGCCAATGCCTATGAGTCTGACCGACGGGCATGTCTGGAGGCCGGCATGAACCACTTCATGGCCAAACCGATCGATCCGGACGCGCTGTACCGGTTGCTGCTTCGGGTCTTACAAGGCTAGTCGCACGCCTGGGCGTGCATGCCCGCCGCTCAACGGAAATCCCGACTCGCGGTGCGCAACTGTCCGAGCAGTGCGCTGTGGTCCTCAACGCGCGCTGCAATCAAGTGAGCGACCTCGCCGCCAGTGGCCTCATCGCGCTGCCAGGTGCCGTACACCGTCATCAGCCGTGCCGACAGTACTGCGCCACGAAAGCGCTCCATCAGTGACGGCCAGATAATCACGTTGACCGCGCCGGTCTCGTCTTCAAGCGTGACGAACACCGTCCCGTTTGCGGTGCCTGGTCGCTGCCGGTGCGTCACCAGCCCGCTGGCGCGCGCCAGTCGGCCGTTCGGAAAGTCGCGCAACACCGTGGCCGGCTGCACCCGGTAGCGGGTCAGCTGCGGGCGCAGTAACGCGAGCGGATGCCGGCCCATCGGGATGCCCAGCGACGCATAGTCGGCGATGATCTGCGCGCCCTCGTCGGGTTCAGGCAGGCGAACCGGAGCTTCCTCGAAGCGGGTATCAGCCAGCAGCGCCGGCAGCGGACGGATGGCTGCGGCTTCCCAGTGGGCGGCGGCGCGATGGCCGGCCAGTTGCATCAGCGCATCGGCGCGCGCCAGCGCGAGCAGGTCGCGACGCTCGAGCCGCGCACAACGGGCGAGATCTTCGGTGCTGTCGAAGGCGAACACCTGCGGCGGCATGGGCAGCGGGCGTGGCAAGGGCAGGTGAGCCGGCAGGCCGAGACGCTCTTTCAGGCGTTGCTCGCGTGCTGCCAGCAGTCGCTGCGCGCCGTCGCGCGACAGGCCGTGCACCCGGTTCAGCCCCAGTCGCACCGCCGGCTGCGCGCGCGGATCGCGGGCGTCGGCTGGCAAGGCGTGTGGCAGCGGTCGCGGATCGGTTTCCTGCAAGCTGCTGTCCCACTGGCTGGCCAGCACATCGACCCCGAGCACCTGCACACCATGCTCGCGCGCATCGCGCACCAGTTGTGCCGGCGCGTAAAAACCGAGCGGCTGCGCATCGAGCAGCGCGGCCAGAAAGGCGGCGGGCTCATGGCACTTGATCCAGCAGCTGACGTAGACCAGCAGTGCGAAGCTGGCGGCATGGCTTTCGGGAAATCCGTATTCGCCGAAGCCCTGGATCTGGCGGAAGATGGATTCAGCGAAGTCACGCTGGTAGCCGCGTGCCAGCATGCCGTCGATGACACGGGTCTGGAATTGCTCCAGTCCGCCCTTGCGCCGCCAGGCAGCCATCGCACGGCGTAGCTGGTCAGCCTCGCCGGCCGAGAACCCGGCCGCGAGCATCGCGATCTGCATCACCTGTTCCTGGAAGATCGGCACACCCAGGGTACGGGCGAGCGCCGGACGGATCTCGTCGCGCGGATAGACCACCGGCTCCAGACCCTGACGCCGGCGCAGGTACGGATGCACCATGCCGCCTTGAATCGGGCCGGGGCGCACGATGGCGACCTCGATGACCAGGTCGTAGAAGCAGCGCGGCTTCAGGCGCGGCAGCATGCTCATCTGCGCGCGCGACTCGATCTGGAACACGCCCACGGTGTCGGCGCGCGAGATCATCGCGTAGGTGGCCGGGTCTTCGGCCGGGATGTCTTGCAGGCGAAACGGCCGTGCAATGCCGTCGGCACCCAGGCCGTCCGGGTGACCGGTGCGCCGCTCGGTGATGAAGCTCAGCGCCCGCCGGATGGCGCTGAGCATACCCAGTGCGAGCACGTCCACCTTGAGCAGACCGAGCGCGTCCAGGTCGTTTTTGTCCCACTGGATCACGCTGCGCTCGGGCATTGCGGCGTTTTCGACCGGCACCAGCCGGGTCAGTGCGTCGCGCGCGATCACGAAGCCACCGGTGTGCTGCGACAGATGGCGCGGAAAACCGAGCAGCAAGTTGGTCATGCTGACCCAGTGACCGAACAGCAGCGAGTTCGGATCGAAGCCCTGGTCGGCCAGCCGTTGCGCGCAGACCTGCCGGCCGTCCCACCACTGGTGGTTGCGGCAGACCTGGTCGATGCGCTGCGCGTCGATACCCAGCGCCCGGCCGACGTCGCGCAGCGCCGAGCGCGGCCGGTAGGTGATCACGGTGGCGGCCAGTGCGGCGCGGTGCCGACCGTATTTTGTGTACAAGTACTGGATGACCTCTTCGCGTCGCTGGTGCTCGAAGTCGACGTCGATATCCGGCGGCTCGTTGCGCTCGCGGCTGATGAAGCGCTCGAACAGCACCGACATGCGCGCCGGATCGACTTCGGTGATGCCCAGGCAGTAACAGACTGCCGAGTTGGCCGCCGAGCCGCGGCCCTGGCACAAGATGCCGCGCCCGCGCGCAAACGCGACGATATCGGCGACTGTCAGGAAGTAGGCTTCATAGCCAAGCTCGGCGATCAGTGCGAGTTCATGCTCGATCTGGTGGCGCACCGAATCGGGCAGACCCTGCGGATAGCGTCCGGGTACGCCGGCATAGGTGAGCTCGCGCAGCCAGCTGGCGGGCGTATGGCCTTCGGGCACGATCTCGCGCGGATATTCGTAGCGCAGCGAGTCCAGGGAAAAGTCGCAGCGTGCGGCTACCTCCAGGGTTTCTTCGAGCAGCGCGGCCGGATACAGCCGGGCCAGTCGTAGCCGGCTGCGCAGATGCTGCTCGGCATTGCGGGCGACCGCCTCGCCCAGCTGCTGCACCGCGCGGCCCAGGCGGATTGCGCTCAGGGTGTCATGCAGACTCTTGCGCGAGCGCCGATGAAACAGCACATCACCGGCAGCCACCAGCGGCAGGCCGCTGGCCTGGCTGACGTCGCGCAAGCGCTCGAGCAGCACCGCGTCGCCGCCATTGGCGTGCAGTTCGACCGCGATCCAGCAACGTCCCGGGAAACGTTCGCGCCAGGCGCGGGCGAGGGCGGTGAATGCGGTTTGCGGATGCGCTGGTGCTTGCGCTTGCACCCCACAGCCCTGACCGGTGAATGCGGGATCCTGGCAGTGTTGATCGGACTGGCCCGCTTCGTTGATATCCGGTCCGGCCGCCAGCGAGGCAGGTGGTACCAGCAGTGCGAGGCAACCGTCGATGCCCCCGGCGAAGTCGGCCGGCTCCAGCCGGTAGCTGCCCTTGGGGGCGCGCATCCGGGCCCGGGTAATCAGCTCGCTCAGATTGCCGTAGCCTGCACGGTCCTGGGCCAGCAGCACCAGTCGGGTTTGCTGCAGTGGCGGCGGACACAGATCCTGCAACGAGAATTGCGCGCCGATCAGCAGCGCCAATCCGGCCTCGCGGGCTGCCAGGTGCGCGCGCACCACACCGGCGAGCGAGCATTCGTCGGTGATGGCCAGCGCCGCATAGCCGAGTGCCTGCGCGCGCTCGACCAGCTCTTCGGCATGCGAGGCACCGCGCAGGAAGGTGAAATTGCTGGCGCAGTGCAATTCGGCGTAGGCAGGAATCATACTGGATAAAAATACAGTATTTGTAGGGTGGCTCGCAAACCTGGGGCGTTCCATTACGTGCCTCGCCTCACGGGCGATGACTCGCGTTCTGCTCTAAGCTGCGACGTGGCGTCCGGGTCTGCCCGCGCGGACACGGACGGCCACGCAAATGCAATACGGCAGGAGAGCAAACGGATGGACATGGCGGAAATGGCCCAGGGCGGCGCGCAATTGCAGTTGGAGCGTTTCGACGTACTGATCGTCGGCGCTGGTATCTCGGGCATCGGTGGCGCCTATCACCTGACGCAGCAGTGCGCCGGCAAGAGCTTTGTGGTGCTCGAGTCGCAGGCCGGTTTCGGCGGCACCTGGCGTACCCATCGCTATCCGGGCATCCGCTCCGACAGCGATCTGCATACCTTCGGCTATCGCTTCAAGCCCTGGAAGGGCGTGCCGATCGCCACCGCCGAAGAAATCCGCAAGTACATGGGCGAGGTCATCGAAGACAACGATCTGGCCGGGCACATTCGCTACAACCACCGCATCGTGTCGGCGAGCTGGTCCAGCCAGGACAAGTACTGGACCATCGAAGCTGAAGACAGCGCTGCTGGTGTGCGGCGCCGTTTTGCCGCCACCTTCCTGTGGATGTGTCAGGGCTACTACCGCCATGAAGGCGGCTATACGCCGCAGTGGCCCGGCATGGAGAGTTTTTCCGGGCGCATCGTGCATCCGCAGGAATGGCCGGAAGATCTCGATCTTGCCGGCAAGCGGGTGATGGTGATCGGCTCGGGCGCCACCGCGGCCACGATCGTGCCGGCAGTGGCGGGCAAGTGTGCGCACGTGACGATGCTGCAGCGTTCACCCACCTATTTCATCACCGGGCGCAACATCAACGAGCTGGCCCAGATGCTGCGCGAGTTGCAGATTCCGGAGGAATGGACCCACGAGATCGTGCGCCGCAAGATCCTGAAGGATCAGGCCACGTTCACGCAGCGCTGCTTCGAGGAGCCCGAAGCGGTGCGCAAGGAGCTGCTGGGCAATGCACGCAATCTGCTTGGCGAGAGCTGCGATGTCGACAAGCATTTCAACCCGGCCTATCGGCCCTGGCGTCAGCGCATTGCCTTCGTGCCGGACGCTGACCTGTTCACCGCGATTCGCGACGGTCATGCCTCGGTGGTCACCGACGAGATCGAGCGCTTCGAGGCTGGCGGCATTCGCCTGAAGTCCGGCGATTTGCTGGCCGCCGACGTGGTCGTCACCGCCACCGGCTTTCATTTGAGCGTGCTGGGCGACATTGCGTTCACGATCGACGGCGAGCCGCTGGATTTCGCCAAGACCGTCACCTATCTGGGCACGATGTTCACCGGCGTGCCGAACATGGCCTGGGTGTTCGGCTACTTTCGCGCCAGCTGGACGCTGCGCGCCGATCTGATCGCCGATTTCGTGTGCCGGCTGCTCAAGCACATGGATGCGCGTGGCGCGCAGATGGCGGTGCCGCAACTACGCGACGATGAGCGCGACATGCCGCTCAAGCCCTGGGTTGACCCGGAAAACTTCAACCCGGGCTATCTGCTGCGCGGACTGCACCTGTTGCCCAGCCAGGGCGCGCATGTGCCGTGGCTGCACACGCAGGATTACTGGAACGAGAAAGACCAGTTGCCGAGCATTGACCTTGACGACGGGGCCCTGCGGTACGCCTAGGGCGCAGCTGGCGACTCAGACCTGCTCGAGCGCCAGAATCAGCCCGCAGGCCTTGGAGGGAGCCACCACCACGCGCTGCGCCTGCCGTTCGGCAGCCAGCGTGCCCAGGGTTTGTGCTGCCTGAGCGGCATCTGGCACTTGTAGCACCAGACTTGCCGCGCAGTCGTCCACCAGCAAGGACAGGTCCACGCCCGGATAGCGCGCCGCGAGCGTCGCCCGATCCAGGAACAGGAAATGCGCGCGCCTGCCTCCTGACTCCACTCGCCAGCCTCCTTGCGGATCTTGGATCGCCTGCTGATCGGTGAGCGCTGCCATCTGGTCGGCAGCCGCCCGCGGATCCCTGGCGAGAATCTCGATGCGCAAAATGCGCTGCACGCCGTTGCGATGTTGTTGTAGCTGCGGGATCCAGACCGCCTCGCGGGTCAGATGCTGGCAGGCGAACAGGCGCAGGCCGCCGGGATGTGCATCGTCCGGCCAGTTGAAGGTGCGAAAGCTCGCTTGCGTGCTGCCGCCGCCTGGCAAGTCGACCGGGCGTCCGAAATCCATTGGCCCGGTGGCTGCGATACCGCGCGCGCGCAACGCGTCGGCACCGGCCTGCGCGTCCAGGGTGGTGAACGCGGCGCGTTCAATCCCTTCGCGACCGCGCAGGTAGTCGCGCATCGCGGCATTGGCCGGCGTGGGCTCAAGCACGCCGAGCAACTCCAGGTAGTCGTCACCGAACATGATGGTGTAGTTGCCGGTGCCCATGTTGGCACTGTGCGTGCCGCGCGGTGACAGCGTAAAGCCCAGTGCGCGCCAGGCTTGTGCAGCGTGCTCCAGGTCGCGCACCAGGATCACGACATGATCCAGGCCGATGATGGTTTGCAGCATACGTGGTCCCTTAATGAGTTGAGTTCGACGCGACGAAAGTAAATCGCAACGAGTTGATGGCGAATGCGGCGCAATCGATCCCGCGGTGAGATCGAAATGTAGCAAGTTCAGGGGTTCTCGGTCCGCATCACTGGAAACGTAAAGTCTTTGTGAATTTTTAACGTCTTACCGCAAAAAAAAGATATTTCCTATACGCTCGGCAAGAACTTAACTTGGATAGATCATCCTGCCGGTGTAAGAGCCACGAGGAAGTTGTGATCAGGTTTCGTGTCACGGAGGGGATTTATGTTGAATCAAGAAAACGCGAAAATTTTGATGGTCTCCGAAGCACGATCGACTTTGCCGATGCAAGACGACGAGCACTTTTCGGCGATTGGGTGGCCTGTGTTTGAGTGGTTGTTTGCTGAGCCGCTAGATCCGTTACTTGAACAAATTTCATCCGGCAGTGTTGCTGCGATTTTGCTGCATTTGCCGGTTTCGTCATCCGGTGATCTTGTTGGCAGCTTGAGATGTCGTCATGCGGACGTACCGATCGTAGTGTTGCTCGATACTTCGAGCGCCGGACTCGAACAAACTCTCTATCAGCAGGGCGTCGATGCAGTAGTTTGTGCAAACACGCAAGGCATTCAAATGCTTTTGTTGGCGCATTTAGAATCAGCCATAAAGCGGTCGCGTGCAAGATCTAGTTGGCAGTCAGATCCGACTGTTTTGGGGGCATCACGTGACATCGCCGATCCGCAGACGCTGCGACATCAGCTCGTCGCGTGTGCCGATCAACTCGGACTGCTATCCAGGATGCTAGATCAGGCCGATCGAGCAATTTGTTTGATCGAACCCGACTCATGGACGATTGAGTATGTCAACGAAGGCACTTGTAAAGCGTTCGGGTACTCCATCGATGACTTTCGAGGCATGGCGATCAAGACGATAGCGCCGCTATCGACACCGGACCGGAAGGGGTATTTACTTGCAACGTTACGTAGTGCCGAGAGAAATCGTTTTAGGTTTTTCGATACCCTTCGACGTTCGAATGGTAGTGACTTTCGGGCCGAGATTGACATGCAAATCATCCGCGATCCACGCGTAGGCGAGCGAATCATCGCTGTGGTCTTGGATGTCACCGATCAAATAAATCGTGAGGAGGCCCTAAAGCAGGCGGTCCGGCGGGCTCGGAATGCTGAACGTGCAAAGGGAGAGTTTTTGGCTACGGTGAGCCATGAGTTGCGCACACCGCTTAATGCGATGCTCGGTACCTTGTACCAGTTGCAGAAATCTGAACTTTCCAATCACAGTGTCATCCGTGTCAAAAGGTTGGATCAGGCGGCACGGCATCTGAAGAATCTGTTAGATGACATTCTTGATCTTTCTAAACTGGAGGATGGCAGCATGCAACTGCGCACCGAACCGTTTTCGGTGCCCGACTTCGTTACAGATCTGCGCGATATGTTTTCAGACCTCGCGCAGACCAAGGGTTTGAATTTTCTGATATCCGTTGAGCAAGTTGAGCCTGAGTTGATTGGGGATGAACTTCGCCTGAAACAGGCTGTGATCAATCTGCTGGGTAACGCGATCAAATTCACTGATGACGGCGAAATTGAGCTGAAACTCCGGCAACGGGTGGTTGACCCTCATCATGTCGAGTTACAGTTATCGGTGCGTGACACCGGTCCAGGCTTATCGAAGGCTCAGCGGTCCCAGATCTTTGAACCCTTTGTGCAACTAGAGCTAGGCGCCAGGGGGCCGGAAAAGGGGACCGGGCTCGGTCTATCCATTGTGCAGCGCGTCGCGGAAGCGATGGACGGTGAGGCACATGTTTTGGCAACTTCGGACGAGGGGAGCACATTCTCCTTCACCGGGCGCTTGGGGGTGGCGGCGCACACATCAACCAAGTTTAGTTTTTCGTATGACGCTCGTCGATTCTTCGCTCAGGTACAGTCATCAAAATCTCGGCCAGACCTTGGCTTGAAACCCGAAGTATCCGCCTTGGGTTCTGATGTTGCGACTGATCCGCGTAAACAGATTGAGGCGCAGTTTTCTGGCGCACGGGTACTGATCGTCGAAGACGATGAACTCACCAGCTTGATATTTCTGGACCTGCTCACGTCTGCTGGATTATTGGTCGATTTGGCAAGTGATGGCGCTGCTGCTCTCGCACGATTTGCGCAGGAACCCAAACCTAGCGTGATTTTGATGGACATGCGGATGCCGGGCATGGACGGTCCGCAAGCAACTGCAGCGATTCGAAGGAAAACTACAGGCCTCACACTGCCAATCATTGGTATGTCGGCAAATGCCACTAGAAGCGATCAACAAGCTTTTGCTGTTGCAGGCGCAACGATGTTTCTTCCGAAGCCTATTGAACCGGACGCTCTATTTGCGGCGATGCTTTACGCCTTGCAGCTTTCGAACCAAGCTGTGCTCTCCGAGAAAAATCGGCTACTAGCGTTAAAGAAAACTGGCTGGCTGGACACTGCCCCTGATCCGGGGCTCGACGAAATTGTCAGTCAGGCAGCCGCGGTTTGCCAGACCCCGATCGGGTTGGTTTCATTAGTTGACGAACATCGTCAGTGGTTCAAATCTCGAATTGGTCTTGATGCTCAGGAAACTCCGAGAGAGTTTGCATTTTGTGCTCATGCAATCTATCAAACAGAAGACCTGATGATTGTCAACGACGCTAGGGTGGACCCGCGCTTTTCTGATAACCCTCTTGTCCTTAATGATCCAAACATTCGATTCTATGCAGGTGCTCCGATTCGTACTCACGACGGAAATTCGATCGGTACTTTGTGCGTTATCGACCAGGTGCCTCGAGTTCTGAATCCTCAGCAGAAACATGAGTTTTTACAGCTAGCGCGGAAGGTTGAAGAAAGGCTGAATAGCGGAAGCTTGATCGAAGTTTCAAACTATCAATTGCGAAAACTTGGAACGGATGAGTTAGAAATCAGCGAGCGTATTCGTGAGCGTTACGAAGGCAATGTAGTTTTGTTAGTTGAAGACGACCCGCTTACGGCAGAAATTTGCAGTGAATTGTTGATAGTGGCAGGCTTGGTCGTTCAACATGTCGCGAATGGGTCCGAGGCGTTACAGGCCATGGAAAAAGGGAATCCGCCTGCCGTAATCTTGATGGATATGAATATGCCGGTGATGGGGGGGGTTGAAGCGACGGCAGCAATTCTTGCCTTACCCGCGATGAGCAACGTGCCGATTATCGGGATGTCTGCGAATGCTTTTAATTCAGATCGGCAGGCTTGTTTGCAGGCGGGCATGACCCGCTTTCTCGCCAAACCTATAGATCCGGACGAGCTATACCGGGATTTGTTTTTTGTCTTGGAGGGTACGAGCACAGATTTGCTCTCTGACGTGCAAAAGAATGCCTCGCTTCTATCAAGGCAAACGGATGTCAACTCGCCTTGCGATGTCAACGCTGCATCCAGGCGCTGGTCGGATCGGGCGCTTTACTTTCGTATGCTCAAGAAGTTCCGAGAAAACTATCGAGGTGCTGCGTCTGAGCTTAAGACTTTGCCTGCCGTCGAGGGAGTGATGCTTTCCCATCGCATCAAAGGGACCGCTCTGATGCTTTGTTTGCAAAGCGTGGCGAGATGCTCGGCGATCACCGAGATTGCATTCGAGGCTAATGCACCGGCCGCCGAGCATCTTGATGATCTGGAGGCTGCGCTTGAAGAAGCTTTCGACTGGATCGATAGTCTGGAGCGGGATGCAGATATCATCCTCACATTATGAGGATTCAAGCACCGGTCAAGTGGCCTGCCTCGCTGTGGGCGTCAGTCACTGCGCCGTCACCGGCGTGGCCGCAGCTCCAGGGGGAGATCGCAGCCGATGTCGTCGTGATCGGCGCCGGATTCTCCGGACTGTCGACCGCACTGCATCTGGCAAAGGCCGGCGTGTCGGTGGCGGTTCTCGAGGCCGCCGAGCCTGGCTGGGGGGCGTCCGGACGCAACAACGGTCAGGTGATCCCGACGCTCACACGGCCCGATCCGGAGCAGATCCTTGCGCGCCACGGTCAAGCCGGTGAGCGCTTCGTCCATCTGGTGCGCGACTGCGCTGATATCCTGTTTGCACTGGTACGCGCCGAGGGCATCGAAGCCGAGGCCGAGCAAAACGGCTGGATCCAGCCGGTGCACTCACCCGGTCGGATCAAGATCGCCGAGCGTCGCGTTCGGCAGTGGGGCGCGGTCGGTGCGCCGGTCGAGATGCTGTCGGCACAGCAGGTGCGCGAGCGCACCGGTTCGGATGCCTGGTATGGCGGCTGGTGGAACCGTAGTGGCGGGCATGTGAATCCGCTGGCTCTCGCGCGCGGCTTGGCGCTGGCTGCGCAGCGGGCCGGCGCGCAGATCTTTGCGCGCTCGCCGGTCTGCGGGTTTGTGCGCGAACCGCAAGGCGGCAGCGCCC